>NZ_RCOA01000134.1:0-6906 GCF_004307585.1 Pseudomonas sp. Sample_20
TTTGTCGACGACGACATCTACTACGACCTGCTCGACCCGGCCGACATCGACATGGTCTGCAAGCCGGTTTCCGACGCTGTGTACGTCATTCCGTGGGCAATAGAGCCGACCGCCATCGTCATCCATGACACTTTCGACAAGTTCGGCAACCCGATCGAACTGTCGCCGCGCAACGTGCTGAAGAAAGTCCTGCAGCTCTACACCGACAAGGGCTGGAAGCCGATTGTCGCGCCGGAAATGGAGTTCTACCTGACCCAGCGCTGTGAAGATCCGGACCTGCCGCTCAAAGCACCGCTTGGCCGTTCGGGCCGTGCGGAAAGCGGTCGCCAGTCATTCTCGATCGATGCCGCCAACGAATTCGATCCGTTGTTCGAAGACGTCTACGACTGGTGCGAACTGCAAGGCCTGGATCTCGACACGCTGATCCACGAAGACGGCCCGGCGCAGATGGAAATCAACTTTCGTCATGGCGATGCGCTGGATCTGGCCGACCAGATCACCGTGTTCAAGCGCACCCTGCGCGAGGCGGCGCTCAAGCACAATGTCACTGCGACGTTCATGGCCAAGCCGATCGGCGACGAGCCTGGCAGCGCCATGCACCTGCACCAGAGCGTGGTCGAGATCGCGACGGGCCAGCCGATCTTCGCCGATGCCGAGGGCAACATGAGCGAGCTGTTCCGTCATCACATCGGTGGCTTGCAGAAATACATCCCGAAAGTCCTGCCGATGTTCGCACCGAACGTCAATTCGTTCCGCCGCTTCCTGCCGGACACCTCGGCGCCGGTCAACGTCGAATGGGGCGAAGAGAACCGCACGGTCGGCCTGCGAGTGCCGACTTCCGGGCCTGAATCGATGCGCGTGGAAAACCGCTTGCCCGGCGCCGACGCCAACCCGTATCTGGCGATTGCCGCGAGCCTGCTGTGCGGCTACATCGGCATGGTCGAACAGATTGAGCCGAGCGCGGCGGTCGAAGGCCGGGCCTACGAACGGCGCAACCTGCGCCTGCCCATCACCATCGAAGAAGCCCTGACGCAGATGGAAGACTGCCCGAAAGTCGCCGAATACCTGGGCAGCAAATTCGTCCGTGGTTACGTCGCGGTCAAACGCGCCGAGCATGAAAACTTCAAGCGCGTGATCAGCTCGTGGGAGCGTGAGTTCCTGCTGCTCAGCGTCTGAACGCGCAGCTGTCCCTGTGGGAGTTGTGCAGCGCCTGAGAATTTGATCGTTCCCACGCTCCCGCGTGGGAATGCATCCCGGGACGCTCTGCGTCCCATCCAAAGCCGAACGCGGAGCGTCCGTTGCGGCATTCCCACGCAGAGCGTGGGAGCGATCATTACAAGAAGAGGTGTCGAAATGCGTCTATTGAAATCCGTACTCCCGGTCGCACTGAGCGTGCTGTTCAGTGCCGTAGCCCACGCCGAGCCCCAAGTCAGCGTCTACAACTGGACCGACTACATCGGCGAAACCACCCTCGCCGACTTCCAGAGCAAGACCGGGATCAAGGTGATCTACGACGTCTTCGACTCCAACGAAACCCTTGAAGGCAAACTCCTCGCCGGTCGCACCGGATACGACGTGGTAGTGCCGTCCAACCACTTCCTCGCCCGCCAGGTAAAGGCCGGGGCGTTCATGAAGCTCGATCGTTCACAGTTACCAAACTGGAAGAACTTGGATCCGAAACTGCTTGAATTGCTTGAGAAAAATGATCCCGAGAATGCGCACTCGGTGCCTTACCTGTGGGGCACCAACGGCATCGGTTACAACGTCGACAAGGTCAAGCAAGTGCTCGGCATCGACCACATCGATTCCTGGGCCGTGTTGTTTGAACCGGAGAATCTGAAGAAGCTGAGCCAGTGCGGTGTGTCGATGATGGATTCCGCCGACGAAGTCTTCCCCGCCATCCTCAACTACATGGGCATGGACCCGCGCAGTGAAAACCCTGAAGACTACAAAAAGGCTGAAGCCAAGCTCCTGAGCATCCGCCCGTACATCACCTATTTCCATTCTTCCAAGTACGTGTCGGACCTGGCCAATGGCGACATCTGCGTCGCGTTCGGTTACTCCGGCGATGTCTTCCAGGCGGCCAACCGCGCGAAGGAAGCCAAGAACGGTGTGAATATCGCTTACGCTATCCCCAAGGAAGGCGCCAACCTGTGGTTTGATCTGCTGGCGATTCCGGCCGACGCGAGCAACGCCAAAGAGGCGCACGCCTTCATCAATTACCTGCTCGATCCGCAAGTAATCGCCAAGGTCAGCGCCACCGTCGGCTACGCCAACCCGAATCCGGCGGCCAAGCCGTTCATGGATCAGGACTTGGTCAACAATCCTGAGGTTTACCCGCCGCAGTCGGTGCTCGACAAACTCTACATTTCCTCGACCCCGCCCCAGGCGATCATGCGTCTGATGACCCGGTCGTGGAGCAAAGTGAAGTCGAACAAATGAATCAGCACAGCGCACAACACGCCCGGTCCTGGTACGCAGCTTCTGCACGGACGAGCACGCCCTACCCTGCGCTGGATGGTGATTTGCTTGCCGACGTCTGCGTAATCGGTGGCGGCTTCACTGGCGTCAACACCGCGATTGAGCTGGCCCAGCGCGGTCTGTCGGTGGTGTTGCTCGAGGCGCGACGTATCGGCTGGGGCGCCAGCGGGCGCAACGGTGGTCAGCTGATTCGCGGTATCGGCCATGAAGTCGAGGGTTTCGCCCGTTACGTTGGCCAGGACGGAGTGCGCTATCTGCAGCGCGCCGGTATCGATTCGGTGGAGCTGGTGCGCCAGCGCATCACTGAAAACGCCATCGACTGTGATCTGCGCTGGGGCTTTTGCGAACTGGCCAACACCGCCGCGCAATTCGCCGCGTTCAAGCAGGAACAGGACAGCCTCGCCGAACTCGACTATGCCCACGCAACCAGGCTGGTCGGGCCGGAGCAGATCCGGCAGCAAGTGGTCGACGCCGGTGTGTACGCCGGCGGATTGATCGACATGGGATCGGGCCATTTGCATCCACTTGATCTGGTCCAGGGCGAAGCGCGTCTCGCCGCGTCGCTGGGCGTGCGTATCTTCGAGCAAAGTCCGGTGCTGGAAATCCTCCATGGCCCGACCGTCGAGGTGCGTTGCGCCACGGGTTCAGTGCGCGCCGGCAGCCTGGTGCTCGGCTGCAACGCGCATCTGGATGACCTCGAGCCGAAACTCAGCGGCAAGGTGCTGCCCGCCGGCAGTTACATCATCGCCACCGAGCCGCTAGACGAAAGCCGCGCCGCGCTGTTGATTCCACAGAACCTGGCGCTGTGCGATCAAAAAGTCGGACTGGACTATTACCGACTCTCGGCTGATCGACGGTTGCTGTTTGGCGGCGCTTGTCATTATTCCGGGCGCGATCCGGCGGACATTGCCGCCTATATGCTGCCGAAAATGCTCAAGGTGTTCCCGCAACTGGCCGATGTGCGAATCGACTACCAATGGGGCGGCAAGATCGGCATTACCGCCAACCGTTTTCCTCAGGTTGGCCGGCTCAAGCAGCACCCGAACGTGTTTTACGCGCAGGGCTACTCCGGCCATGGCCTCAACGTCACCCATTGGTGCGCGAAGTTGTTGGGCGAAGCCATTCATGCCGGGCACAGCCAGGGCATGGACGTGTTCAGCGGCGTGCCGCACATGACCTTCCCCGGCGGCCCGGCGTTGCGTTCGCCGCTGCTGGCGCTGGGCATGTTCTGGTATCGCCTGCGCGAAATGCTCGGCTGAACCCGCCACGACTCTGGCCCCTGTAGGAGCTGCCGAAGGCTGCGATCTTGGGACGCAGAGCGTTCCGGGCTGCATTCCCACGCAGAGCATGGGAACGATCAGGTCGCAACCTTCGGCAGCTCCTGGACTGCAATCGCGTCCCACGCCAGCTATACACATTTGCTCTATCGCCAAGCACTTCTATATTGATGAAGTGCTTTTGCGTTCCTGACGCTCAGTGCCCGATTAATTGAGGAGGACATGGATGAAGTCGTCAGCCAGCGATGAGCCGCGAGCACCCGGTCAAGCGCCGATCAAAACCCGCCGTTTCGCGATTTCACTGGTATGGATCGTGCCGATTGTCGCGGTGCTGGTCGGCATTTCGCTGGTGATTCACAACATCCTTCAGGAAGGCCCGGTCATCACCGTTACCTTCAAGACCGGCGATGGCCTGACCGCGAACAAGACCGAAGTCCGGTACCGCAACGTGGTCATCGGCCATGTCTCCGACGTCGAACTGGCCAGCGACCATAGACACGTCAACGCCACGATCAAATTGGCCAAGCAGGCCGAAGCCTTCACCCGCGAGGATTCGCAATTCTGGGTGGTGCGTCCACGTATCGGCGCCGGCGGTGTATCGGGCATCGATACGCTGCTGTCGGGCGATTACATCGGCGCCGACATTGGTCAGGCCAATACCCGCTCAAAAAACTTCAAAGGTCTGGAGAACCCGCCGCCGATCACCTACGGCGAACCGGGCAAACGCTTTACGCTGCACACCGCAGACCTTGGCTCGCTGGACATCGGCTCCCCCGTTTATTACCGCAAGATTCCGGTTGGCCAGGTTGTGTCCTACGCGCTGGACCCGGACGGCAAAGGCGTCAACATCGAAGTGTTCGTGCATTCGCCCAACGATGCCTACGTCACCGAAAACACTCGCTTCTGGAACGCCAGTGGCATCGATATCAATGTCGGCGCCAACGGCTTTGCGGTGAAAACCGAATCGCTGTCGACCCTGCTGGTGGGCGGCATCGCTTTCCGTGCCCCGGATTACAGCCCCGACGATAAACCGGCCAGCGACGACAAGAGTTTCGAGCTGTTTGCCAACCAGACCGCCGCCCTCGCCCCGCCCGACGGCAAGGCGCAATACCTGGCGCTGCGGTTTGATCAGGCCTTGCGCGGCCTCAAGGTGGATGCGCCTGTCGAGTTTCTCGGTATTGAAATCGGCCGGGTGGTGGCGGTCAATCTCGACTTCGACGAGGTCAAGCGCACCTTTCCGGTGAATGTCGGCATTGTCATTTATCCGCAGCGACTCGGCCGTGCCCACGCGAAGATTCTCAAGACCTACCATGGCGACGAAAACGACGAGGCCACCGGCGCGCGCCTGATCGGCACGTTCATTGAAAATGGCCTGCGCGCCCAGGCCCGCAATGGCAACCTGCTCACCGGTCAGTTGTATATCTCGCTGGATTTCTACCCCAAAGCGCCGAAAGTCGCGTTCGACCCCAAGGCACGGCCGGTCACCATTCCGACCGTCCCCGGCAGCCTCGAACAATTGCAGGAAAAACTCGAGGCGATGGTCAACAAGATCAATGCATTGCCGGTTGAACGCATCGCCAGCAACCTCGACGGCAATCTGGTCGAGCTGCGCAAGGGCCTGAAGCAGTTCAACGCCAGGACTCTGCCGGGTGTACAGAGCACCCTCGCCGATGTCAGCAAGACCTTGCAGTCAGCCAATTCGACTCTCGCCGAGGACTCACCGCAACGCGAGCAACTGACCGAGACCCTCGACGAACTCGGGCGCATGTCGCGCTCGTTGCGAGAGCTGTCGGATTACCTCGGTCGCCACCCTGAGTCGCTGATTCGCGGGCGTCCCGACAACGCCGCGCCGCTGGACCTCAAAGGACCGCCACGCAATTGAGCACAGGAGCTGAATCCATGGCTTTACCGTTGAAGATCACCGTGCTCGCTGCCTTCGTGCTGCTGACTGCGTGCCGTAGCGACCCGATCAGCTTTCATACGCTGACCCCGGCGCAACCGGGTGCCAGCCGCAACGGCGCCGACATCGCCATTGAAAGCATCAGCGTGCCGCCACAGGTCGATCGCGCGCAGATTGTGATTCGCCAGGGCAACAGCGGCGTGGCGATTCTGGAAACCGATTGGTGGAGCGCCACTCTTGCCGATGAGTTGCGCGGCGCGCTGATCGACCAATTGAGCAGCGGTGTCGGCCAGCAGCGCGCCTCAGTGCGCGTCGACGTGCAGCGCTTCGATTCGATTCCCGGCCAGTACGCCTTGATCGACGTGAAATGGCGAGTGCGCCCGCTGGGTGCGGCGGACGCGGCGCTACTGACCTGTCGCTCGGTGTTGCAGACGCCTTCAGGGCCAAGCATCGAAGAGCTGGTGACTGCGCAACAGAACAACGTCAAACGTCTTGCTGCACAAATCACTCAGGCGTCAATGGCCGCGCGCAATTGCCCTTCATCGGGCTAATCGCTTTATAAATCGAAGCGATCCACCGCCCGCCGCCGCTCGTTGTCATCGCGCACATCGTAGTTGGCGGTTGTCTGGATATTGCTGTGATGCGCCAGTTTCTGCGCGATCGACAGGTCGTGCTCTTCGATCACCCGGGTGATGAATGAACGCCGAAAATCGTGGGGCATGATTTTCACCCCGACCTGCGTACCGCGCTGGCGGGCGATGTAGTAAATCGCGTGTTTGGTGATGCGCTCGCGGGTGATGTGGCTGCCCCGGCGAATGCGATTGAACAGGAATGCATCGTCGCTCTCGCCTTCCTTGAGCTGTGAACGACGCAGTTCCAGCCAGGCGTCGAGCTTGGCAAAGGCCCAGGCCGGCGCGTACTTGATCAGCTGTTTGTTGCCCTTGCCGGTGACGGTCAGGCTGCGTTCGTTGAAGTCGACCTGACTCAGATCCAGATCCACCGATTCCGACTTGCGCATGCCGGTGCCGTACAGCAGCGCTATCACCGCCGCATCACGCAAGCCCTGCGGGCGTGGGTCGGCAGCGCAGACTTCCATCAGTTCGTGAATCAGCGTGCGCTTGAGGTTGCGCCCCTGGGACAGCCGTGTGCCGGCTATGCCCTTGACCGAACGCATCTTCAACAGGTGATCCTGGCTGATCAGGCTCATGCGCCACGCCTCGTTCATCACCCCGCGCACGGCGTTGACGT
>NZ_RCOA01000073.1:0-125213 GCF_004307585.1 Pseudomonas sp. Sample_20
CGAATTATAGACCTCTGGAATCTGCCGTCAACCGTTAATTTCGCTTTTCTTTCAAATCAGCAAAAACGCTTTCTATATATAGACGCGCCCCCATCCAATGCGCAGTATATTGCCCACTACCACAACAATACTGTGTTTTTGCCTTGGATGCTGCCGCGCAATGAATGATCAACCTCGCTCCCTTGCTTCCACATTGTTTCCGGTTTGCCTGCTCATGATAGCCATGGCGTCCATCCAGTCGGGCGCTTCTCTGGCCAAAAGCATGTTCCCCATTATCGGCGCACAAGGAACAACCACTCTTCGCTTGATCTTTGCCAGCGTGATCATGCTGCTGATACTGCGCCCATGGCGTGCAAAGCTGACCGCCAAGTCTCTTCGTACCGTGATCGTCTACGGAATGGCATTGGGCGGAATGAACTTCCTCTTCTATATGTCGCTGCGCACAGTGCCGCTGGGCATCGCCGTTGCGCTGGAATTCACCGGCCCTCTGGCTGTAGCTATATATGCCTCTCGCCGCGCCATCGATTTTGTATGGATTGCGCTTGCTGCGGCCGGCTTGCTTCTATTGATACCCACCGGGGCTACCACTGCCGGCATTGATCTGGTCGGAGCGGGCTATGCGCTGGGCGCCGGAGTGTGCTGGGCGCTGTACATTCTGTTCGGGCAAAAGGCCGGCGCCGACAACGGGGTGACGACCGCAGCCCTCGGCGTGATGATCGCCGCGCTGTTTGTGGCGCCAATCGGCATTGTTCATGCCGGCGCTGCGCTGCTTACACCATCACTGATTCCGATCGCTATCGGCGTCGCCATTCTGTCCACCGCCCTGCCCTATACGCTGGAGATGGTCGCCCTGACGCGTATGCCCGCGCGCACCTTCGGCACGCTCATGAGTATCGAACCGGCCTTCGGAGCACTATCAGGTCTGCTTTTTCTCCAGGAATACCTTTCATTGTCACAATGGCTGGCCATCCTGTGCATTATTCTGGCGTCAGTGGGCGCAACCATGACCATGGGCAGCGGAGCAAAGCCTGCTGTCGCGGCCGACTGAAGCGTTATAGAAAGTGGGGTCTGGTAATTGGCGCTCATTTAGGCCATGTTTAGCTTCGTAACCCATCGCCAGGCATGGATTTTTTCGCAAAGGACGGCACAACGCTGCAAACGCGAGCGAATACAGGCAGACCCGAGCACCAGACTCGTGGCCGCTATTAAGGATGGTAATGAAACGAATTTTGCTACTGATCGCCCTGCTGGCGATCGCGAGCTGCGCAGCGACCTCGGAAACCCAGGTCAAACGCGGCAAGAAGGGGCTGCATATCAACTGTTCCGGACTTTCATCCTCATGGGACAAGTGCTACACCAGCGCCGCCAATTCCTGCGCGCCCAAGGGCTACAAGGTGATCGCCAAATCCGGGGACACCGTAGAAGAACCTGGCGATTATCCGTTCGGCCTGAACCCCGCCGGTTATACCAGCCGCAGCATGATCGTCATCTGCAAATAACTACTCGGCCCGTGGCAAAGCGAGCTGACGTGTAATTTCCTCGTGACTCGAGCGCAACACCGTACGCTGCACGTCCGGTGTTGCCAGCATCCGCGCGACCACCAATGCGCCCACGCATTGCGACAGCACCGACCAGGCCAGACTCTCGCTTTCCAGTATCTCGGCCCAGCCCTGCTGAAGGCGGCAGATCCATTCTTCAGCCTGCTCACGCACCTGTACATCCGCACGGGCAATCTCCGCGCCCAATGTCGGCAGCGCGCAACCGGCCTCGGGTTGCTCGACATGGGCCATGCTCAGGTACTGCTTCAGACAACGCTCCAGCCGCTGCCGATCTGCACCGCCTTGGCCACCAAGGCGCTCAAGACTTTCACTCAACTCTCGCTCGACGATGGCAGCGAACAACGCATCCTTGGACGAAAAGTGGCTGTAGAACGCGGCGCCACTCAAACCGATGGCTTTCATCAGGCCATCCACGCCCATCGTGGAAAACCCCGATTTCTTTGCCGACAGCGCGCTGCTTAGCAGCAATCGTTCGCGGGTTTCCGATTTGTGTCCGGCCGAATAACGCATGTCCTCTCCTGAAATAGCTCGCCTTGACGCTGCCCGAATCCTAGCATAACGTTCGTTAACTAAACGATCGTTAACCAAAAGGGATTCACGCATGAATAACAAGAAGGTCGTGTTGGTTGTCGGCGCCGGTGATGCCACGGGCGGGGCGATTGCCAAGCGCTTTGCCAGTGAGGGGTTTATAGCCTGTGTGACCCGGCGCAGCGCCGACAAATTGCAGCCTCTGGTTGACGCGATCATCGCTGAGGGCGGTGAGGCCCATGGTTTTGCCTGCGATGCGCGCAAGGAAGAAGACGTCATCGCCTTGATCGAAGACATCGAAACCCGCGTCGGCCCGATCGAGGCCTTTGTCTTCAACATCGGCGCCAACGTACCGTGCAGCATTCTCGAAGAAACCGCGCGCAAATATTTCAAGATCTGGGAGATGGCCTGCTTCTCCGGTTTTCTCAATGCCCGTGAAGTGGCCAAGCGCATGGTCACTCGGCAGCGCGGCACGATTCTGTTTACCGGTGCCACGGCCGGGTTGCGCGGCGCCTCTGGATTTGCCGCTTTCGCTGGAGCCAAACACGGCATCCGCGCACTGGCGCAAAGCATGGCGAGAGAGTTGGGGCCGATGAACATCCATGTCGCCCACGTCGTGGTTGATGGTGCGATCGACACCGACTTCATCCGCAACAGCTTTCCCGAGAAATACGCGACCAAGGATCAGGACGGCATTCTCGATCCAGAGCACATCGCCGAAAACTATTGGTTTCTGCACAGTCAGCCACGGGATGCCTGGACCTTTGAGCTGGACCTGCGCCCATGGAACGAACGCTGGTAAGCCCTCCCCCCTCATTACAACAATAAGAGAGCGATTTGATCATGACGAAAACCGTGGAATTCTATTTCGACCTCGGCAGCCCCACCACCTATCTGGCGCACACCCAGCTAGCGAAAATCTGCGCCGATACCCAGAGCGAACTGATCTACATCCCGATGCTGTTGGGTGGCGTGTTCAAAGCCACCGGCAACGCTTCGCCGGCAATGATTCCGGCCAAGGGTCGCTACATGTTTCAGGACCTCGATCGCTTCGCCAAACGCTACGGCGTACAGCTCAGATTCAATCCGCACTTTCCAATCAACACACTGATATTGATGCGTGCCGTCACTGGCATGCAGATGCGCCAGCCGCAGCGTTTCGCCGAATTCGTCGATTGCCTGTTCAGGGCGCTTTGGGTAGAAGGTCGTAACCTCAACGATCCGCAAACCATTGCCGCCGTGCTGACTGAAAACGGCTTCGACCCCCAAGAGATAATGGCGCTGACCAACGATGAATCAGTAAAAGCCGCACTCAAGGAAAACACCGAAGCCGCGATCAAGCGCGGCGTTTTCGGTGCCCCCAGCATGTTTATCGGCGATCAGTTGTTCTTCGGTCAGGATCGACTCGACTTCCTGGAAGAGGCATTGCGCCAGGATTGAAGCCGAGACCCAAGGCACCGCGAGCGGTGCCTTGGGTAAATCGATCAAATGGCCACAGTGCGCTCGTTCAGCCAGCTCAGCGCCGCGCCATCCAGCAACGGGCTCAGACGCTCGCGTACTTCACTGTGATAAGCATTGAGCCACTGCTTTTCTTCCTGAGTCAGCAGGTCAGCAATCAGGCAGCGAGTATCGATCGGGCACAGCGTCAGGGTTTCGAACTTGAGGAAGTCGCCGAATTCGCTGCTGCCGGCCTCGCGGTTCATCGCCAGGTTCTCGATGCGCACGCCCCAGCGGCCCGGGCGATAAGTGCCGGGTTCGATCGAGGTGATCATCCCCGGCTGCATCGCCGTTTGCGGCGCCGGTGCCGCTTGATAGGCGATCACCTGCGGACCTTCGTGAACGTTGAGGAAATAGCCCACGCCATGACCGGTGCCGTGACCGTAGTCGACGTTGTCAGCCCAGATCGGCGCACGAGCGATGGCGTCGAGCAGCGGCGACAGAATGCCTTTCGGGAATCGTGCCCGCGACAGCGCAATCACACCCTTCAACACGCGCGTGCAATCCTGTTTCTGCTCCTGAGTCGGCGTACCCACCGGGACCATGCGCGTGATGTCTGTGGTACCGCCGAGGTATTGACCACCGGAATCGATGAGCAACAGACCATCACCCTCGATCAACGCATGCTCCTCTTCAGTAGCGTGATAGTGCGGCATCGCACCATTGGCGTTGAACGCGGCAATGGTGTTGAAGCTCAGCGAAACGTAATCGGGACGCCGCTCACGGGCAGCGGTAAGTTTCTCGTCGATGGTCAGTTCGGTGATGCGCTCGCGCCCCCACGCCGATTCCAGCCAGGCAAAAAATTCGCACAACGCCGCGCCATCCTGCTCCATGGCTTTACGGATGTGTTGAGCGTCGGCTTCGCTTTTCTGCGATTTGGCCAACGTAGTCGGGTTGAGACCCTCGACCAGTTTTACGCCACTGTCCAGGTTATCCAGCAACCCCGTGGTCACTCGCGCCGGATCGACCAGCAGGCTCGCGCCGCTCGGCACAGCACGCAACGCATCGGCCACTTCACTGTAGTCACGCAGCGTTACGCCATCCTGCTCGAGTACCGCGCGCAGATCGGCATCGACCTTGCTCAGCGCCACGAACAGCGTGGCCTGTTGCTGATTGATCAAGGCGAACGAAACAAACACCGGATTGAACGAAACATCACCGCCACGCAGGTTGAACAGCCAGGCAATGTCATCCAGGGTGGCGATGAAATGCCAATCGGCGCCACGCTCTTGCAAGGTTTCGCGCAATTTCGCCAGTTTCTCGCCACGGCTGACGGTCGCTTGTGGCGGCAGATGCTGATAGATCGGCGCGTTCGGCAGGCTCGGGCGATCACGCCAGACTTCCTGCAACAGGTCGATATCGGTGCGCAGGCGAGCACCGCGTGCCTCGAGCCTGCTGCTCAGTGTGCGCGCCGAAGCCACCGCCATTACCGCACCATCGACCGCAACCACGCCGCCCTCGGGGGTTTGCTCGGCCAGCCAGTCCAGCGGGCTCGGTTGCCCCGGTTGCAGCTTGACCAGTTCGATGCCGCTGCCGTTGAGCTCTTTGGTCGCCTGTTCCCAGTAACGACTGTCGGCCCACACGCCGGCGAAATCCGCAGTGACGATCAGCGTACCGACCGAACCGTGGAAACCCGACAGCCATTGCCGGCCCTGCCAGTAGCCCGGCAGGTATTCCGAAAGATGCGGGTCGGCGGACGGCACCAGCAGCGCATGGATGCCTTCGCGGCGCATCAGTTCACGGGTATGCGCCAGGCGCTGAGGCACCGATCCTTCGGTCAAGGTGTGGGAACTCATCATGTCTCCTGCTAATCGCGTCATCGTTATTGTTCGTAGCCTTCGCGGCCATGGAAAGCGTCTGCTGTTTAGAGCCCTGTCGCCCAGAATGCCGGAGCACTGGCGCAGGCGGTTGTGATCAGGTCAACGGCCTTGTCGACATCCTCAACGGTGGTAAACCGCCCGAGGCTCAAGCGAATGGTGCGCCCCGCCAGCCGCGCATCGTGTCCGAGCGCGAGCAGCACGTGGGACGGCGCATTACTTGCGGAATTACACGCCGACGTCGCGGAAAACGCGATCGAATGGCTCAATGCCGCGCTGTTGAACTCGCCTTCGCTGAAGGTCAGGCTCAGGGTGTGCGGAATACGTTGCGAGGCACTGCCATTGAGGCGCACGCCGGGCAACTTCAAAAGCTGCTCGAGCAAGCGTTCGCGCAAAGCGATGATGGATTTTTTCTCTTCATCGAATGCGTCGGCGGCCAAAGCGAAAGCAGCGCCCATCCCGGCAATCTGATGAGTCGCCAGGGTTCCGGAGCGCAGGCCACCTTCATGACCGCCACCGTGGATCTGTGCCTGCAAGCGTTGCTGCGCCTGCGGGCCGACATACAGGGCGCCGATGCCCTTGGGGCCGTAGAGTTTGTGTGCGGAAAACGACATCAGATCCACCGGCCAGCGGCTCAGGTCGATCGCGACTTTGCCCGCGCCTTGCGCCGCATCCACATGAAACAACGCCTGCCGACTGCGCACCACTTCGCCAATCGCCTCGACATCGTTGACCGTGCCCAACTCATTGTTGACCAGCATCAGCGACACCAGAAAGGTGTCGTCACGCATCGCTTCGCTGACCGCTTGCGGCGTGATCAAGCCTTGGGCGTCCGGCACCAGATAGGTCACGGCAATGCCCGAGTCCTGCAATTGCCGCGCGGTGTCGAGAACAGCCTTGTGTTCGATCTGACTGGTAATAATGTGCCCGCCGCAAACGCCACGGGCCTGAGCAACGCCTTTGAGAGCGAGGTTGTTGGATTCGGTGGCCCCGGAGGTCCAGACAATCTGCTCAGGCTGCGCGCCGACCAGATCGGCGACTTGCCGACGTGCCTGCTCGACCGTCTGCCGGGCCTGCCGGCCAAACGCGTGGGAGCTGGACGCCGGGTTACCGAAGTTACCGTGAAAACCCAGACATTCGATCATCACCTGGATGACCCGCTCGTCCACCGGGGTGGTGGCGGCGTAATCGAAATACAACGGACGTGTGTTCATAAAGGACTCGCAGAGCGTGTTCCGGGATCAGGAGGCTCGTGTCTGCAAACGACGATGCACAGCCTCGTGAGCTGTGCATGGGTTCGAGAGCGTCATCAATACCTGATCGGATGCCGTTAAAGAAGTAGGGCTTCATTTAAAAGTGCGTAGGAACGCTCCTGAAACCGAGCTTAACAGGCATCGGGCCGGCGATTGAAGCAATGCGTCAGTGAAAGCTTTCCAGAAGTAACGGATACAGCGAGATCACCAACAGCGCCGCCATGCCCCAATTGAACACGCGCAACCAGCGCGGATCTTTCAGCACATTGCGCAACAGCGTGCCGCACGCCGCCCACAGGCCGACACTGGGCAGATTGATGATGGCGAACACCGCCGCGATGATCACGACGTTATAGAAATAACCATGCATCGGCGTGTACGTGCTGATGGCACCGATGGCCATGATCCACGCCTTTGGATTGACCCATTGGAACGCCGCGGCGCCCAGATAGCTGATCGGTTTCGCCTCGCCGTGGGCACTGTCGCCGACCGGGCCGGAGTGGGCGATCTTCCACGCCAGATACAACAAATACGCCGCGCCGACATAACGCAGCACCGTATACAGAATCGGATAGGCCTGAAACACCGCGCCAAGGCCGAAGCCCACCGCTACCACCAATAAAAAGAAGCCGCAGCTGATGCCGAGCATGTGCGGAATGGTGCGGTTGAAACCGAAATTCACTCCGGATGCCAGCAACATGGTGTTGTTCGGCCCCGGTGTGATCGAGGTGACAAGGGCAAACAGGGCAAAGCCGAACAGCAGATCAAGCGAGAGGTTCATCGAGGCAGTCCATCCAGGGTCATTCAGCTGTTGACCCTATCCCACACGGCCCGGCAAACCCACGGACAGTTAGGGAAAACTTCAAGCAGTACAGTTTGCTTTCAGCTCGGACGACCGTGCAGCTGTATGGCACGTTCGGCGCTCATCTCACCCTGTTGGTCGAAGCCGAAAGTCTTCTGCGGCTGACCGAGCAATCGGGCTTTTTTCGCGTGGTATTCGTCGAACGACAGGCCGCTGCGGTTCAGCGCTTCCAGCGCCAGTTCGCGGGATTCTTCAGCGGTGTAAGGGCGCAGCTCGGGCGAAACATGGCCGGCACAACCGGCGAGTACGGAAACAGCGAGCATCAGCGAAACAGTCAGTAAACGGTTCATGGGAGCGTCCTGGCGAGCAATGTGGGGTCGATGGAGAAAGGCTACGCCCGGGCACGCTCGCGCAGAAATCAACGCTCTCAATAGTGGCTATCAGCTTTGCGCTAATACTGGCTGACAGGCAGACGGCAGTGCAGCGCATCGTCGTGACTGCGGGCAATGCTGCTGTGAACCTGGAACGAATTGAAGGTCACGGTTTTCGCCCGATGGGTGCGGATCATTTGCCAGAAATCCTCCTCGCCGCTTTCGAAACTGCGAAAGGCCGCCTCCCCCGCTTCGCGACTTTGCCACTGCAAAAAGCTCAGCACGCGGCGGCCGTCGTCGCTGGCCTGCACGCTGGCGCTGAGAAACCCGTCGTAACGCTGGGCCAGCCCCTCGGTCTGCGTGGCCAGTGCCGAGACCAGCGCTGCTTGCTGACGGGGTTCGATTTCGAATTCGATCAATTGGGTAAAGCTGCGATTGCTCATGGAAAGCCCCCACTCATCTTGAAGCGAGCCTTGCGACCCGAAGAGCTGCAGGGTAAAACCTCTAGTTAAGTCAAGGTCAAGAGCATTTTCAGCATGATCAGCAAGGAGCGGGTGCACAAGCCTCTCACCGTGGGCGAGGTTGCGGCGCGCAGTGGCGTCGCGGTTACCGCGCTGCATTTTTATGAAGCCAAAGGTTTGATCAAGAGTGAGCGCAATGCCGGCAATCAGCGCCGCTATCCGCGCGCCGTCCTGCGCCGGGTGGCGTTGATCAAAGTCGCGCAACGGCTGGGGATACCGCTGGCGGAAATCGGCGAAGCGCTGAAGATCCTGCCGCAGGATCGCGCGCCGTCTGCAGCTGACTGGAAAACGCTATCTGAACAATGGCAGCGCGAGCTCGATGAACGGATCAGGCAACTTACGTTGATGCGCGATCAGCTCACCGGGTGCATCGGCTGCGGCTGTCTGTCCATGGAGGCGTGTCCGTTACGCAATAAAGGCGACATGCTCGGTGACCGAGGGCCAGGCCCGCACTTTCGCGATGAGTGATGAGGCTGCTCGTCGGCGAACAATTTGCGCAGCGAGGACGGTTCTATAGTGATTGCTCCGGGTAAATCCGGTTTAACCACATCTGTTGAAAACAAAAACAGGGAGAACGTCATGAGCGTCAAACCCATTCCCGAGGGGTATCACAGCATTACCCCGTATCTCGGCATCCAACAGGCCGCCGAGGCCATCGAGTTCTACAAGAAAGCCTTCAATGCCAGCGAAGTCATGCGCCTGACCATGCCCGACGGCAACATCGGCCACGCCGAGCTGCGCATCGGCGACAGCGCGATCATGCTCGGCACGCCTTGCGACCAAGGGCCGTTGAGCAATCCGCAGCAGGCAGTGTCGATCGGCTTGCACCTGTATGTCACCGATGTCGACCAAGCCTTTCAACAGGCGCTGGATGCCGGCGCGCGAAGCGTCTCCGAGGTCAAAGACCAGTTTTACGGTGATCGCAGCGGCACGCTGAGAGATCCGTTCGGCCATCTGTGGTTTCTCGCCACGCACAAAGAGGATCTGAGCGAAGAGCAGATTCGCCAGCGGGCGATGGAGATGTTCAGCCAAGGTTGAGGTTTTTTTACCTCGGATCAACCGGCAAAAATGCACTGCCGATGTAATTGCGAAACATTTACTTTCATATCCGCTTTCGGGATTTTCTTCGCTCATCCGTCTTATAGGAATGCAGGCCGTTCGCGTAGGCAAAAGCCACGAACGGCCTCCCGGGGAGTTCCGTGCTGCGAAGCCCGTAGCCCGGCCCCTTCCACCGCAATCAAGACGCGCAATCATGTCGAAGAAATCCCGTTCCAAACTGTGGTTCCTGGTGCATAGCTGGCTGGCGTTGCCGATCTGGTTCTTTGTGCTGATCGTCTGTGTCACCGGCACGCTGGCGGTGGTCAGCCAGGAGATTGTCTGGCTGGCCAACCCGCAAATGCGCGCCAGTCAGCCGTCGGACGATGCGCCGCGACTTAGCTACGACCAGATTCTCGCCGCGATCAAACAGGCCGAGCCGCAAACCCTGGTGCAGAGCATCAATCGTCCGGACGAGTCGCACTTTGCCCTCGATGTCGAAGTCAGCTACCCCGACGGGCGCTCGTTGACGGTCTATGTCAATCCGTACACCGGCGTCATCCAGGGCACCGCGCCGGCCTTCGATTTCAAAGCGTTCACCCGCGCCCTGCATGGCTGGTGGCTGGTGCCGTTCACCAATGGCTACAGCTGGGGCTGGTATCTTGTGTCGCTGCTCGGCGTGCCGATGCTGGTGTCGCTGATTACCGGGCTGGTGGTGTACAAGCGCTTCTGGAAAGGTTTTCTGCGCCCGACCCTGCGCGTGCGCCACGGCGCGCGGATTTTCTGGGGCGACTTTCATCGCCTGTGCGGCATCTGGTCGATCTGGTTCATCGCGGTGATTTCCATCACCGGCATCTGGTTCCTGATCAAGGCGATCCTGTTCGATAACCAGATTTCCATTTCCAGCGAACCGATCATTCCGGCGATGTCCCGCGAAAGTGTGCCGATCTCGGCCGCCGGCACCCCGCCGCCGCGCATCAGCCTGGACCGCGCCATCGAAATCGCCCAGCAGAAGATTCCGGGGCTGGAAGCCAGCTACGTCAACCTGCCGGGCAATGCCTACTCGCACATGAGCGTCAGCGGCCGTGGCTGGTATCCGCTGATGTACCAGACCGCGACTCTCAACCCGTACAACGGCGAAATGGCTTCCTCACGGTTGCTGTCCGATCGGTCCTCGCTGGAATTCGTCACCGAGTCCATGCGCCCGCTGCACACCGGCGACTTCGGCGGCATCTGGATCAAGCTGATCTGGTTCTTCTTCGGTCTGTTGCTGAGCACGATGATCCTCAGCGGCCTGCTGATCTGGACCAAGCGCACCGCGTTGGCCACCGCCAATGCGCTGAAACGCGAGGACAAGAAAAACCGCGTCACCGCCCAACCGGCGCTGCGCCGTGAAACTTCGGAGGCGAGCCTGTGAATAAAGCCATCTCGGTCACACCGCCGTCGCGCCTGTCGCGTTTCTGGCACAAGTGGCGTTTCCACATCAATGTCCTGCTGTTGCTGATCCCGCTGGGCTTCATGCCGAAATACTTTGCCGATGCCTCGCTGTTTCGCGGCGATAGTGGCCTGGGCCAGCGTGAAATAGGCAACGTTCAGGTCGGCCCGTGGAGCCTGCGCCTGGCCGAACTGCGTGACGAGGCGCCGCACCTGAGCGGTCCGGCCGGCTATATGAAGGATTTCACTGCCGCCGTTTGTGATACCTGCGTCGAACAGGTCAAGGCTACTTACCTGCGCATCGGCAAGCCGCGCAGTCTGCGCGCCGCTGGCACGATCTTCTTCGGTACGCCGTATCGCATGGGCACGCAGATGCCGATCCCGGCGAAGACCAAACCTGACGCCGAGCTGTGGATCACCATGGAAGGCTGGGACGGCAGCATGCACCAGGCCGCGATTCCCCTGAGCCAAGCCTCCCCCGCCACGGTTGCGTGGCTGAACAAACAAGGAGCCAAACCATGACTCGCTCGCCCCTTCAGACCCGTTTGCTCGCCAGCGCCGCGCTGCTGCTGAGCGCCGGTTTCAGTGCCAGCGCCCTGGCGCACAACCCGATGTGCGAATGCAAAGCCATCGATGCCGAACAGATCAAATGCACCGGCGGTTTCTCCGATGGCAGCGGCGCGCCGGGGGTGACGCTCGACGTGATCGGCTACGACGAAACCATTCTGGTGCCGGGCAAACTGGGCGAAGACTCGACGCTGACGTTCAAGAAGCCCGGCAGCGAGTTCTATGTGCTGTTCGACGCTGGCCCAGGCCACGTTGTGGAAATCGACCAGGCGGATATCGAAGCCCCATGAGTACCCCGACGACGCAAGTGGTACGCCCGGCCGGCGCCGGCCATGAAACCCTCAACGTGCTGCTGTTGTGCCTGCTGATCCTCGCGGTCGCCGGCTCGGTGGTGGCGTGGCGCGGGGTTTCCCATGAACCGGAGCCGGTCGCCAGCAACCAGTACGACGCCCGCCGCGATCTCAGCGCCGCCGAGCAAGGCATCTATGCCGACCTGCGCGTGACCCTCGACGAAATCCGCTTGCTGCGCGAAGAGCAAAAAGCCCTGCCGACGCCACAAATGCTCGCCGACGAAGGCTTTGCGCCGTTCGCGCAGGATGCCAGTTCGGTCAGCCGTGGTGGTCACGCATGGCAGATGCTCGCCGAACGCGCCTATTTCGGACGCAGTGCGACGCCTGATGTCGCCGGTTCATTTCTGATGCGTGTCGGCACTGACGCCAACGCGGCGCCGGACATCTGGCTCAAGCGCAGCGCCGATCCCGCGCCTGCTGAAGATCTGTCTGACGCCGCGCTGTCCGCCGCTGGCTGGAAACAGATCGTCGCGCAATTCGATGCCGGGGTTACCCGCGAACATCGCCATTGATTCCTCGCCTTTATCCGAGAGAAGACTGCTTGCCCATGTCCATTTCATCTCCTCGCCGTCCCTTGTTACGCCTGTTTCTGCTTGGCCTGTGCGCCTGCCTGCTGAGCCCGTTGGCCAGCGCCGAGCAAGGCA
The DNA here is from genome assembly GCF_004307585.1 of Pseudomonas sp. Sample_20. Lineage (NCBI taxonomy): Bacteria > Pseudomonadati > Pseudomonadota > Gammaproteobacteria > Pseudomonadales > Pseudomonadaceae > Pseudomonas > Pseudomonas sp. Sample_20. Next base: position 12,379 of record NZ_RCOA01000073.1, read on the forward strand.
AACGCCTGCGCATCGGCATCACCCTGCATCCGTATTACAGCTACGTCGCCAACATCGTCGGCGACAAGGCCGAAGTGGTGCCGCTGATTCCTGCGGGCTTCAATCCGCACGCCTACGAACCGCGCGCCGAAGACATCAAGCGCATCAGCGGACTGGACGTGATCGTGCTCAACGGCGTCGGTCATGACGACTTCGCCGACCGGATGATCGCCGCCAGCGAAACTCCCAACGTCAAAACCATCGAAGCCAACGAAAACGTGCCATTGCTGGCGGCCACCGGTGTCGCTGCGCGCGGCGCCGGCAAAGTGGTCAATCCGCACACGTTCCTGTCGATCAGCGCCTCCATCGCCCAGGTCAACAACATCGCCCGCGAGCTGGGCAAGATCGATCCGGACAACGCCAAGACCTACACGCAAAACGCGCGCGCCTATGGCAAACGCCTGCGGCAGATGCGCGCCGACGCGTTGGCCAAACTGACCCAGGCGCCCAACGCCGAACTGCGCGTGGCCACTGTGCATGCGGCTTACGACTATCTGTTGCGTGAATTCGGTCTGGAAGTGACGGCCGTGGTCGAGCCGGCCCACGGCATCGAGCCAAGCCCGAGTCAGCTGAAAAAGACCATCGACCAGTTGCGTGAACTCGACGTCAAAGTGATCTTCTCGGAGATGGATTTCCCGTCCAGCTACGTCGACACCATCCAGCGCGAATCCGGGGTGAAGCTGTACCCGCTGTCGCACATTTCCTACGGCGAATACACCGCCGACAAGTACGAAAAGGAAATGACCGGCAACCTCAACACCGTGGTTCGGGCGATTCAGGAGTCGGGGGCATGACGTCGAAAGAAACCTTGATCCCTGACAACACCAATAACCCGGTGGGAGCGAGCCTGCTCGCGAAGGCGCCGGATCAGGCAACATCTTCGCTGAATGACGCACCGCATTCGCGAGCAGGCTCGCTCCCACAGGGGATAACCGGGCCATCGCTGGAGTTTACGGAAGTGAGCCTGACGCTGGGGCGCACGACGATTCTCGACAAGGTCAGCTTCCAGGTGCAGCCCGGCAGCGTGCATGCGCTGGTCGGCCCCAATGGTGGCGGCAAGAGTTCGCTGATCAAAACGCTGCTGGAGCAGATGCCGCATCAGGGCCAGCTCAGCCTGCACTGGCCCGGCGAGCCCGGCACCATTGGTTACGTTCCGCAGGCGCTGGAGTTCGATCGCGGCTTGCCGATGACCGTCGACGATTTCATGGCCGCCATGTGTCAACGCCGTCCGGCCTTTCTCGGTTTAAGCAAACACTACGCCGGCGCCATCGGCGAGGCACTGGAGCGCGTCGGCATGCAGGACAAGCGCAAGCGGCGCATGGGCGCGCTGTCCGGCGGTGAGCGCCAGCGGGTGCTGCTCGCGCAGGGTTTGATTCCGGCGCCGCAATTGCTGGTGCTCGACGAGCCGATGTCGGCCCTCGATGAGGCCGGAATCCAGGTGTTCGAACGTCTGCTGACTGACTGGCGCGCGGCGGGGATCACGGTGTTGTGGATTGAGCATGACCTGGAAGCGGTGGGTCGGCTGGCCGATCGGGTTACCGGTCTCAACCGCCGCGTGCTGTTCGATGCCACACCGCAACAGGCGCTGACTCCGGAACGTCTGCTGACGCTGTTTTCCACCCATCCACGGAGCGCGGTCTGATGAGTTACGAAGCCTTTCGTTTGATGGTCCAGGGTTGGGCGTCTTCCGGTTATCTGCCGGAAGCGCTGGCCTACGGCTTTGTCGTCAACGCCCTGCTCGCCGGCCTGCTGATCGGCCCGGTGCTGGGCGGGCTCGGCACGCTGGTGGTGGTCAAGCGCTTTGCATTCTTTTCCGAAGCAGTCGGCCATGCCGCGTTGACCGGTGTCGCCATCGGCATCCTGCTCGGCGAACCCTACACCGGCCCCTACGGCAGCCTGTTCGGTTACTGCCTGCTGTTCGGCATCCTGCTCAATTACTTGCGCAACCGCACCGGACTGGCACCGGATACGCTGATCGGCGTGTTTCTCTCGGTGTCACTGGCACTGGGCGCGAGCCTGCTGCTGATTCTCGCCGGCAAGATCAACGTGCACATTCTGGAAAACGTGCTGTTCGGTTCGGTATTGACCGTCAACGGCAATGATCTGGCGGTGCTGGCCATCGTCGGTTCGCTGGTGATGGCGCTCGCCCTGCCGCTGTACAACCGCATCATGCTCGCCAGTTTCAATCCGCAACTGGCGGCGGTGCGTGGCGTAGCGGTGAAGACCCTGGATTACCTGTTCGTGATCCTGGTGACCTTGATCACCGTCGCGGCAGTGAAGGTGATTGGCGCGATTCTGGTCGGCGCCTTGCTGGTGATTCCGGCGGCGGCGGCGCGCTTGCTCAGTCAGTCGCTGAAAGGCTTTTTCTGGTGCTCGGTGCTGATCGCTACCGTCAGCACCCTGTGCGGGATTCTTGCGCCGATCGTATTCGATCTGCCGATCCCGTCCGGCGCCGCGATCATTCTGGTCGCCGGCATCGCTTTCGCCCTCGCCGCCATTGCGCGCGGCGTCGTCCCCAGCCTGAAAGGGAACCTTGGATAAATGGCTTTTTCATTGCGTAACCTGACTCTGGCCATGGCCCTGTGTGGCGTGGTCTGCACTCCGTTGATGGCGGCTGAAACTGCGAAACCGTTGCGCGTTCTGGCCTCGTTACCGATCACCTATGGATTGGGCGAAGCATTGCTCAAGGGTACCGACGTCAAACTTGAACGTGCGGCGCCGGCCAACCTTCCGGGTAGCCGTCAGACTGCGTATTTCACCGGCCGTGGCGCTCCGGCGCTGAGCAAACTGGCCACCGACGCGGACGCGGTAATCGGTCTGCGTTCGCTGTGGGCCGATGATCCGCTGTACCCGATCGCGCGGCGCAGCAACATCCGTATCGTCGAAGTCGATGCTGCGCGCCCGGTCGACGGCGCCCTGCCCGGCATCGCCGTGCAGCCGGGCCTGCAGGTTGATGGTCTGAACAGTCAGCCATGGCTGGCGAGCAACAACATGGGGCGCATGGCCGATGTGATGGCGGCGGACCTGGTGCGCCTGGCGCCGAGCGCCAAGCCTGCAATCGAAGCCAACCTGGCGGCGTTGAAACAGCGTTTGCTGAAACTCAGCGCGGACACCGAAGCGCGTCTGGCCGAGGCGGACAACCTGAGCGTGATGAGCCTGAGCGATCACTTCGGCTATCTGATTGGCAGCCTCAACCTTGAACTGGCTGGACAGGATGCGCGTCCCGATGCCGATTGGACCCCAGAGGAGTTGAAGAAGCTGACAGCGACGCTCAAGGACAATGACGTGGCGGTGGTGCTGCACCATCGCCAGCCCGCGGAGCCGGTGAAAGCAGCGATTGCCGAATCCGGCAGCCGCCTGGTGGTGTTGAGTACCGATGCGGCAGATCCGCTGGCGGAGCTGGAGGGGAATGTGGATTTGTTGCTCAAGGGGTTGAGCGGAGCGTAGTTTCAGTAAGTCCGCGTGATCGTTCTTCGCGAGCAGGCTCGCTCCCACAGTTGAAATGCGATTCCCTGTGGGAGCGAGCCTGCTCGCGAAGAGGCCCGCACCCACAACGTCACTCTCCAGACATGAAAAAACCCGCTGACCGTCACTGGTCCAGCGGGTTTTTTATGCCCGGTCGCTTATTGCGCCGCGACTTGCGCATCCATCTTCTGACGCAGGCTCAACGGACGCATGTCGGTCCAGACATCTTCGATGTAGGCCAGGCATTCCTTTTTCAGGCCGCTCTTGCCCACGGTGCGCCAGCCTTGCGGCACAGCTTTGTAATCGGGCCAGATCGAGTATTGCTCTTCGTGGTTGACCACGACCTGAAAGAGGATGTCCTCGCGGTCGAATACTGACGTCATGCTGGTTCTCCATCGTTGTAAGGTCGGCTGCACAAAGAATGCAGCCGGGTATGTAGAAAGAACGTTCGCCGCGCGGAAAAATTTACAGCGCGGTGGTGGCAGCGGCCAATGCGCGGCCGAAGATCTCGGCCACCCGATCGATTTCCGCGGCAGTGATCACCAGCGGCGGCAGGAAGCGCACCACTGCGCCATGGCGACCGCCCAGCTCCAGAATCAGGCCACGCTTGAGGCATTCACGCTGGACCAGCGGCGCCAGACGCGCAAACGCTGGCGGATGACCGAGCGCGTCGGGCGCGCCGTTCGGGTCGACCAGTTCGACGCCGAGCATCAGGCCGCGACCACGAATATCGCCGAGTTGCGGGAAGTCGCGTTGCAGGATGTGCAGATGCTCGCTGAGTCGATCACCCATGGCGGCTGCGTGCTCGCAAACCTTGTGCTCCAGCAGATAGCGCATCACCGCTGAACCGGCGGCCATGGCCATCTGATTGCCACGGAACGTGCCGGCATGGGCGCCGGGTTGCCAGGTGTCGAGCCAGTCGCGGTAAACCACCACCGCCAACGGCAGGCTGCCACCGATGGCTTTGGACAGTACAACCACATCCGGAACGATACCCGCGTGTTCAAAGGCAAACATCTTGCCGGTACGGGCGAAACCGCTCTGGATCTCATCAACGATCAACGCCACACCGGCCTTCTCGGTGATCCGGCGCAAGCCGCGCAACCACTCGACATCCGCTGGAATCACCCCGCCCTCACCCTGTACCGCCTCAACGATCACCGCCGCCGGCAATTGCACCCCGGCCTCGGGATCGTTGAGCAGGCTTTCCAGATAACTCAGATTGGCGTTGACGCCCGCTGCGCCGCCGAGACCGAACGGGCAACGGTAATCGTAGGGAAAAGGCATGAACTGCACGCCGTTGCTGAGCAACGCACCCAGTGGTTTTTTCGGCCCCAGGCTGCCCATCAGGCTCAACGCCCCCTGACTCATGCCGTGATAACCGCCGGAAAATGACAGCACGGTGCTGCGCCCGGTTGCGGTGCGCACCAGTTTCAGCGCTGCTTCCACGGCGTCGGTGCCGGTCGGGCCACAAAACTGGATCTTCGCTTGCGCCGCCAACTCCGTCGGTAGCAGCCCGAACAGGTCCTGGACGAATTGATCCTTGACTGGCGTAGTCAGGTCGAGGGTGTGCAGCGGCAACTCATCGGCCAGCACTTGCTGGATCGCCTCGATCACCACCGGGTGGTTATGCCCCAGCGCCAGCGTGCCGGCTCCAGCCAGGCAGTCGATGAATGTACGTCCTTCAACATCCTCGACATACAAGCCCTTGGCACGCTTGAGCGCCAAGGGAATACGCCGAGGATAACTGCGCGCGTTGGACTCCTGCCGGCTCTGCCGCGCCAACAACGGTGATTCATTGAATTCGAATAACGTTTCCGCCGGCGCCGAGGCGACCCGGGCCGACGACGCTTCGATAAGACTGGTGGCGACTGACATCTCTCGACCCCTCAATTCGCTATGGATAGTGACCAGAACAGCACACCGACAGGTGCGCGTTCCGGTCGCGGGGCGCACTTGCAGGTTTTCCTGTTCTGGAAACGCTTCAGCGCGGTGCGGATTTACACCCGTGATCGAGTTGTCCGGCCGGTGAGGACAAAGGTTTGCGCAGCGGCACGGTTTGCAAGCCGTTGCAGAGACCGGGTAGCGCTGCCTGTTGGTAACCCAGGTGCCGATAGAATCCCTCGGCGGTGCGCGTGCTGTTGAGGTGAGCATTGCGCACACCGCGAACCCGCAACCAGCCTTCGACATTCTGCATCAGCGCCCGGCCGACGCCTCGGCGGAAGGATTCCGGCTGGACGTAACACAGCAGGATTTCGCCACTGACCCGAGCCATGCCGACACCAACCGGTTTGTCATCAAGCAAAGCGACGCAGAGATAGAAATGTGGGTCGGCGAGCCGGCTACTGATGAAATCGGCGGGAGAACGGTTGAGCCAGTCGCTGACGAGAAGTGGATGGTTGCGGTGATCGAGTGCACATCCGATACGGATCGAACGCTCGACAATACGGTTGATGATGCCGGTGTCGGCCAGGGTGGCCGGACGTATGCAGACGGGTGCTTCCATGGCGCAGTTCCCTCAATCCATTGAGTCAAAGCTGGGTTGACCTTAGCCCCAACCCTGGCGGATAGCGAACGCCGAGAAGTTACATTTGATGTGGCAGAACATGTTCTTTTGTGAGAGCGAGCCTGCTCGCGAAAGCGTCAGGCCAGTCAACGTCGATGTTGAATGACTTCCGCATTCGCGAGCAGGCTCGCTCCCACAGGGGATCTGAGGTGAGATCAGAGAGTTTGCAACGGCATGGTCAGTTCGACCCGCAAGCCATCCGGGCGGCTGTCGAAATGCAGGGCGCAGTCACAGCGCTGGACAATCGCCTGGACAATCGCCAGCCCCAAGCCGCAGCCGGTGCTCTGGCCGTTGCGCCAGAAGCGCTGGGTCAGATGCTGCAAATCATCTGGCGCAATGCCGGGGCCATGGTCACGCACGACAAAACGCACACGATTGCCGATGTTTTCCAGATGGACCTCGACCGCGCAATCTTCAGGTGTGTGACGCAAGGCGTTGTCGAGCAGGTTACGCAGTGCAGCAATCGCCAGCACCGCAGGCATTTGCAGCGGCGCGGCGGACAAGTCGTCCGGCACGTGCAGTTTGATCCGCAGCCGCTCGCCGCCAGTGGCGTCCTGAATCGCCAGTCTGGCCACTTGCTCGGCGCTGCATTGCGAGCCGTCATCAAACGACAGGCTGCCTTCGACCCGCGCCAGCAGCAGCAACTGTTCAAGGGTGCGGTGCAGGCGATCGGCGCCCTCCTCGGCGCGGGCCAGCGATTGATCGCGGGCGCTGCCGTCGGTCATGCGCGCGACTTGCAGGTGAGTCTTGATCGCCGTCAGCGGACTGCGCAGTTCATGCGCGGCGTCACCAGTGAGGCGACGCTCACGCTCGATGGTCTTGCCGATGCGCTGGAACAACTGATTCTGGGTTTCCAGCAGCGGCTTCAATTCGCTGGGAAACGCCTGCAGCTGCAATGGCTCAAGGGAATCGGCATTGCGCCGCATCAGCGCCTCGCGCAGACGATTGAGTGGTGCAAGACCCTGACCGATGCCCAGCCACAGCAGGCACAGGCAGCCCAGCAAGGCCACACCGACCGGCACCGAAGCAGCGAGCAGAATCGACATGTTCAAGGCTTCGCGCTCAATCTGCCGATCCGCCGTAGTGATGCGCACATCGCCCCGGGCCAGGGTGAAACTGCGCCACGGGGCGCCGTCGATCATTTGATCGTGGAAGCCCATTTTCTCGGCTTCCAGCGCTTGCTCGGGGTTGTTGTGGCTGCGCGCGAGAATCTCGCCGCGCAATGAGCTGACCTGACAGGCCATGCCGCCGGGAATGTTCAGCTGTTCAGCACTGAAGTGGGTGCCCTCGCCTTTGCTCGGCAGCGTCGGCAATTGCTCAAGCAAACCGGCGACCATGCGCGCCGAAGCGACCAGACGCTGGTCGAGGGAGAACATCATCTGATTGCGCAGATCGCTGAGCATCCACGCCGCCGCCAGCGCCCAGATCAGCGCGAAGGCAGCGCCGAGCGTCAGGCTCAGGCGCAGGCGCAGACTCATCACTTGCCTTGCTCTCCGCCATCGGCAGGCCCGAGGCGATAGCCCAGACCACGCACGGTTTCGACGATGCCTTTGCCAAGCTTGCTGCGTAGGTGATGGATGTGCACGTTCAGTGCGTTGCTTTCCAGTTCATCGTTGAAGCCGTAGACGCTGTCCTTCAACTGTTCGGTGGACAGCACCCGGCCGCGATTGTGCAGCAATGCCTGCAACAGCGACTGCTCGCGGCGCGACAGGTCCACCGGTTGCCCGGCGAGGCGGGTTTCGCGGCTGCTCGGGTCGTAAGTAAGCGCGCCATGCTCGATCAGATTCACGCTGCGCCCGGCCACGCGGCGCAACAGCGTCTGCAAGCGAGCGAACAGTTCGCGCAGGTCGAAAGGCTTGAGCAGGTAGTCGTCGGCGCCGGCCTGCAGACCGTCGACACGATCGGTCACCGAGTCACGGGCAGTGAGGATGAGAACCGGGATTTCCAGGCCGCTCTGCCGCAATTGCTGGAGCAACTTTAGGCCATCTTCGTCGGGCAACCCGAGATCGAGAACCATCACGTCGAATTCGGCGACCTTGAGCATCGCCCGCGCCTTGGACGCGGTGTTGACATGCTCGACGGTCAGGCCCTGTGCCTTGAGCCCGGCGACGATGCCGCTGGCGATCAGCTCATCGTCTTCGCAAACCAGTACGTGCATAGGGGCTCCGGAAATAAAAAAGGCGAGTGAAGCAGGCAAGGATTAAGGGGCAATTATGGCGGCACACGTCGACTTCGCAAAGCTGCACGAGAATGCAGTCAGGTTGTCGCAGCCCAGCAACCGACGCGAGCATGCCATGCAAACTTTATTACCCCGTTACCCATCCGGAAACAATTCCAGCCTTTATCGCCAATGCAACTTCATCTAGTTTCAACCGGCAACTTCAACCCCAAACTTAAATGGACTTTTAAACATGACCAACTTGAATAACTTTGTTGCCATAGACTGGCGCTCCGGCCCTGATCGAATTTATTTTTTCTTCAAGGACACCGATACCTATTCGCGCTTTGATATTGGCGACAATAGTGTCCCATCCAATTATCCAGCCGCCACGGCAGGCAACTGGGACAACTTTGCCCCGTATACCAAAGATCTGCGCTTTGGCTTGACTACCACTTCCTTCGGCTGGAACGCCGGAAGTGACGAGGATATTGCCTGGCTTTTCTTCTATGACGGAACAACTCCGATGGTCTGCAAATACGATCAGGACAGCGATAAAGTTGCCGCCTTCTACAAGGTAGCCGACTCGGTATGGAAGCCGATTCTTCCATATTTTGACAAGATCATCGCCGGCACCTGGTTTCAACTGACCGGCTACCCTTTCCTGTTTCGATTCATCCTCGATGACGGCCACTACCTGTCTTTCGACTACAAGGCCAAGACCGTCAAGTACAACCGTTTCGGCGAATATCAGCTGGGCGCGCTGAAACCTTACAAGGACCGGATAATCACAGCGGCGCAGAATGACCGGACATTTGCAGACAGTTACTGGTATATCTTCCTGACCAATAATCAGTACCTCACTTACAACATTCAGTCCGATCGACTCGTTGCCGGCCCCAGAACCATTGATGACGGCAATTGGCCCGGCCTGCTGCGTAGTTGATTGGTCAATCCCGGAGAGCCTAGTAGGATAGGGTTAATTATCGGTTAATCGCCGCCGCCCATCCTGCACCCCACTTGCACAGGGACAAGGCTCCTCCATGCGTCATTTTTTTCTTCTGTTTGCTCTACTGGTTTCCGGTCTGGCTCAGGCCGGAAACAATCCGTTCGAGTCCAAGCCGGATTTTTTACCCGTCGACAAGGCATTCGTACTCACCTCCGAGCGTCTGGACTCGGGCGAAACCCAGCTGTTCTGGCAGATCACTGACGGCTACTACCTGTATCAGAAACGTTTGAAATTCGACGGACTGGCCGCCGACCAGCAGCCAGTGTTGCCTGAAGGCGAATCCCACAGCGATGAGTTCTTCGGCGAGCAGCCGGTCTATCGCCAAGGCCTGGAAGTGAAAATCCCGGCGGCCGCCAGCGGTCAGATCAAGGTCAGTTATCAGGGCTGCGCCGATGCCGGTCTGTGCTATCCACCGCAAACCAGGGTGATCGATCTGGGTGGCAAAGCCGCAGCAACAACAGGCGCTGAAGCCCCGGATCAGGCGTTGGCCAGCAGTCTGCAACAACGGGCGCTGGGCTGGAGCTTGCTGGTGTTCTTCGGACTCGGCCTGCTGTTGGCGTTTACCCCGTGTTCGCTGCCGATGCTGCCGATTCTGGCGGGGATGATTGTCGGCAGTGGCGCCACACCACGGCGCGGTTTTGCCTTGGCCTGCAGCTACGTGATCTGCATGGCGCTGGTTTATGCGGCGATGGGCGTAATTGCTGCGCTGCTCGGTGCGAACCTGCAGGCGTGGTTGCAGAATCCTTGGTTACTCGGAGCATTTGCCGCCATTTTCGTGGTGCTGGCATTGCCGATGTTCGGCTTCTTCGAGCTGCAACTGCCGGTGGCCCTGCGTGATCGTCTTGAACATGCGTCGCGCAGCCGCAGCGGCGGCAGCCTGATCGGCGCCGGCGTGCTGGGCGCATTGTCCGGTCTATTGGTCGGGCCGTGCATGACCGCGCCACTGGCCGGCGCGCTGCTGTACATCGCACAGAGCGGTAACGCGTTGCACGGCGGTCTGATTCTGTTTGCACTGGGCATCGGCATCGGTCTGCCGCTGTTGCTGCTGGTCACCGTGGGCAACCGCTTCCTGCCAAAACCCGGGGCGTGGATGAATCTGCTCAAGGGCATATTCGGCTTCCTCTTTCTTGCCACTGCATTGTTGATGCTGCGCCCGGTACTGGACCCGTCGTTGTGGCTGGGGCTGTGCGGCGCTCTGCTGTTGATCGCCGCTTACAGCGCCTGGAAACAATCCGCAGGGTTTGGCCGCGTCGCGCAGATGTTTGGCGCCCTGTCCTTGTTGCTCGGTTTGTGGGGCAGCTTGTTGGTGATCGGTGCGGCGGGCGGCAGTGATGATCCGTATCAGCCATTGCAGGTCTACAGCGCCGGCCCTGTCGCCAGCGCGGCGCCGACGGGTCACGATTCCTTCACCACGATCAAGGAACCTGCCGCCCTGCAACGCGAACTCGATGCAGCCAAGGCTCAAGGCCAGTGGGTACTGCTCGATTACTACGCCGACTGGTGCGTGTCGTGCAAGGTCATGGAGAAGAAGGTGTTCGGTGAAGCCAAGGTCATGCAGGCCCTGAGCGATGTGCGCCTGCTGCGCCTGGATGTGACCGCCGACAACGCTGCGAGCCGTGAGCTGCTCAATCGCTATAAGGTGCCGGGGCCGCCGACGTTCATCTGGATCGGCGCTGACGGCGAAGAACGCCGCAGCCAGCGCATCACCGGCGAGGTCGATGCCGACACCTTCCTGCAACGCTGGTCCGCCACCCGAGATGCCAACTGATGCTGACGTTCACCCTCGGCACCTTCGCCATCGCGCTCAACCACCTGCTGCTGATCAGTGCTCTGGCGCTGGCGACATTTGTCGGCTGGCGAGTGGCCAAGCGCGGCGGCGATAACCCCGAGTCAGCGCTGTTCAGCCTGTTCTTGCTGGGCATGCTCGCGGCGCGCATTGCGTTTGTCGCGCTGTACTGGTCGCACTATCGCAATGACCCGTGGCAGATCATCGATCTGCGCGACGGCGGTTTCCTCGCTTGGCCCGGAGTGATCGTGCTGCTGCTGGCGGCGTTGTATCGCGGCTGGCGCCGGCCCGCTTTGCGCCGTCCGCTGGGCTTCGGCGTGGTCAGTGGCGTGGCGTTCTGGCTGCTTGCCACCCTGTCGCTGAATATCTACGAACAGGGCACCCGGCTGCCGGATATTGCCCTGCGCAACGCCGCCGGGGAAAAGATCAAGCTCAGCGACTATCAGGGCGGCCCGCTGGTGATCAACCTGTGGGCGACCTGGTGCCCGCCGTGCCGGCGAGAAATGCCGGTGCTGGAGAATGCCCAGCAACAGCGCCCTGATCTGACGTTTCTGTTCGTCAATCAGGCCGAGAGCATGCAAAGCGTGGCCACGTTCCTAGAAACCCAGGGCCTGAGCCTGAACAACGTGCTGTTCGACCGCGGCGGCCGTCTCGGTCAGGCCGTGGGTTCCATGGCGTTACCGACTACGCTGTTCTATAGCCCGGACGGTCGCTTGCTGACCAGTCACCTCGGCGAACTGTCGAACGCCAGCCTCGCCCGCGCCCTGGAAACCTTCGACACTTCGCCTTCAAGCCCGAATCAGGCCGTTGCCCCGGCCAACTCTGCAAGGAAACTGCCATGCCCCGCCTCCGCCACCTGCTGACGCTGACCCTGGGCACTGCCCTGCTGCACTTGCCGTCGGTGCAGGCTGCTGAAGAACTGCCCGCCGCAATCAAAAAGATCGAAGCCAAGGGCGCGAAAATCGTCGGCCAGTTCGACGCCCCCGATGGCCTGCGCGGGTACGCCGCGCAATACCAGAATCGCGGCATGGCGCTGTACCTGACTCCGGACGGCAAACACGTCGTGGTGGGTAATCTGTACGACGCCGACGGCAAGGATCTGAGCAGCGAGCCCTTGCAGAAACTGGTCTACGCGCCGATGTCCAAGGAAGTCTGGGCCAAGTTCGAGGCGAGCAACTGGATTCAGGACGGCAACAAGGATGCACCGCGCACGGTGTACCTGTTCAGCGATCCGAATTGCCCCTACTGCAACATGTTCTGGGAACAGGCGCGGCCATGGGTCAAGGCCGGCAAAGTGCAGTTGCGCCACATCATGGTCGGCATCATCCGCGAAGACAGCCCGGGCAAATCAGCCGCGCTGCTGGCGGCGAAAGACCCGGCCAAAGCCCTGCAAGATCATGAGAGCGCCGGTAAGGGCAGCGCCCTCAAGGCGTTGAAAGACATCCCGGTCGCCGTGCAAACCAGACTCGCGGCGAACATGCAGTTGATGGAAGACCTCGAACTGCAAGCCACCCCGGCGATTTTCTACATGGACGACAAAGGCGAGTTGCAACAACAGCAAGGCGCGCCCTCGCCGGACAAGTTGGTGAAGATTCTCGGGCCGAAATAGTCTTCACAACCACTGACCGGTGCGGGTCTATCAGTACTCACACCGCTCGATAATGTCCTGCAAGTGCTCGGTGTTTCCCTGTTCCGTGAGAAAGCTTGTCACCTCAGCGCACCACGCTTGGTCTGAAGGAATACCGGCCCAAGCGTGCGTCCCTGCCCAATGCCAGGGACGGTCGTCAAACGTATTGATCAGCGCCTGATTGAATGTGTGAACGTTGAACTTGGGGTTTCTCGCGTTTTGCAACATCAACGAACTGAACACGCGTTGTTGCGTTACTTCGCATGGTTTGATTTGCTGGGCTTTGGTCGAGCTCAGGACAATGAAATCAGGTTTGACACCTTCATCGAGCGCGGCCTGCAATCGGTAATGTCCATCGATGACCACGTAAGAACACAGTCCGCCCACATACCAGAGCAGGATCGGCGGCAAGCTGCCCTCCCTGGCTTTTTTGCGCCACCATTTGAGGCGACCTGCCAAAGGGTCCACCGTGTGCAGCCCGATCAAGTGCCCCAGATCCCAATCAAGCCAATGCACGGTGTGCGGTTGCACATTGTCGAGAATGCCCTCGCCGCGCGCGTACCAGTTGGGCAGATGGCTGGACGCCTCGGCCGGGGTGGAAAAATACCAGCCATCCGGACCGGCAACGGGTTTGTATCGGCTAACTGCTGGCAATAAAGGGCGCGCCACCCAGTGGCCGGGATAGAGAAAGTCCGCCTGATTGTTCATCAACTGGTTGATGAAATAACGACACCAGCGCGGGAAGCGCTCTTGGACGGGTAATTCAAAGTGCTCCTGAACGTCAGCCGAACCGATGGGTGGCACGGATGGCGATTCCAGTTGAACGGGCCGCGGATTGCGAACCAGCCAAGCACCGTAATATGAGGTGGCAATGGTCGCCCAGAAGAGTGGGCTTTCATTGAGCATCAACTTCATCCGCCCGTTGTTACCACTTTGCAGATGAAGCGGCGGTTTGCTTGATTTCGGTCGGTTGACCTCAATACTCAACCCAACCCACTTGTCCTCAAGATCCCTGAGGTCACGCCACCAGAACTGTTGCACGTCATTCCCTTATCAAATGCTTTTATAGATGAGTTTCACACTCGTGATTGCATGGTGACCTGAGAGGCCCCTTCGCGAGCAGGCTCGCTCCCACAGGAATTGCATTCATGCTGAAGGAATGCGGTTAACTGTGGGAGCGAGCTTGCCCGCGATTGGAATTCACTCGGTCTAGCGGTTGCGCTCGGCCAGAAACGCCAGCAGTGCCTCAGTGACAAACTCGGGATTCTCCAGATTGGAGATATGCCCCGCCTCCGGTACCAGCACGCACGGGCAACCGATCAATTCAGCCATTTCCCGGGCTTCCGAGGGTGGCCGTGGTTTGTCCTGATCGCCGCACAATACCAGCGTCGTCGCCGGGTTCAGCTCGCTCAGACGTGGCAACAGGTCGTTGCGGCCAAACGTGATGCGTCCCATCGGTACGATGCTGTCGCGCAGACGCTCGGGCGAGTAGCTCTTCAATTTCGCGCGGAAGTCCTGATACAGCGCCGACTGCGGGTCGATGCCCGGGCGGAAGAAGATCGGTACGACGATGTCGAGCAATTGTTCGGAGATAGTGCCGCTGTCTTCGATCTGCTTGAACAACGAGAAGTAATATTGCCGGGTCGGTTCCGGCTCGACGCCGACGTAGGTGTCCATCAGCACCAGACCGTTGAGACGTTGCGGTGCGGACAGTGCCAAACGCACGCCCCACATGCCACCGACGGATAGTCCGACGAGGGTGACGCGATCAATGTCCAGATGATCGAGCAAGGCCTGCGTCTGACGGGCAATGTCGTCCAGCGAGGTTGTGCCTTCGGGTAACTTGCCGGACTCGCCATGCCCCCACAGATCCACGGCAATGACGCGATAGTGCGGGGTCAGCGCGGCGATCTGCGGCGCCCACATCGCTTGGTCCCAAAGGTAACTGCCGGCCAGCAACACGGCGGGGCCGGAGCCTTGATCAATGTAGTGCAGTGCTTGTCCGTCAACCGTGAAAAAGGGCATCGACCACCTCCGCGAGAAAAAACAGAACCGGCAGACTGAGCTGCCGGTTGTTGATCGTCAAGGATGGAAATGTACGGCAATGTACAGACGCCATTCGCGAGCAGGCTCGCTCCCACAGGGGTTTTGTAAACACCACAGATCCTGTGTGGGAGCGAGCCTGCTCGCGAAGAGGCCGGCCCAGGCGCTGAAGAACTACAGCCCCTCCAGCTCCGCCATCAGATCATTCAACCGATCAACCTTCTCCTCGGTAATGTCACTGGCCGCCAGCCCATCGATGTATTCGGCGAGTTCCTCCACCGTGCTGCATTCGAACATCGCGCGCAGCGGCACGTTGCGTTGCAGGGTTTTTTGTACCCGCGATGCAATTTGCGTAGCCAGCAAGGAATGCCCGCCCAGTTCGAAGAAGTTGTCGCGCACGCCGACCTTTTCCACTTTCAGCACCTCAGCCCAGATATCAACCAGGGTCTGCTCCAGTTGATTGCGCGGCGCCAGATAATCCGCACTCTGCAACTGACCGATTTCCAGTGCCGGCAAGGCTTTGCGGTCGAGTTTGCCGTTGGCATTGAGTGGCATTTGCTCCAGCCACAGCCAGTGCAGCGGCACCATGTATTCCGGCAGTTCGGCGCGCAGGCGCTGCTTGATCCGCTCCAGGCGTTCGCCCGGATTGAGCGCCGCATCGGCCGCGACCAGGTAGCCCACCAGATGCTTGCCGTTGACGCCTTCCTGCACAGCAACCGCCGCGTCGCGCACTTCCGGTTGTTCATGCAGGCGCGCTTCGATTTCACCGAGCTCGATGCGGTAGCCGCGAATCTTCACTTGATGATCGACGCGGCCGACGTATTCCAGCACGCCGTCGGTGCGGCGCCGTGCCAGGTCACCGGTGCGGTACAGGCGTTCGCCCGGCGCGCCGAACGGATTCGGCACAAACACCGGCGCGGTGCGCAACGGATCGCTGACATAACCGCGACCGACCCCGATCCCGGCGACACACAACTCACCCACCGCGCCCAACGGCACCAGTTCCAGCGCGCCATCGACCACGAACAGCAAGTTATTGTCGGTCGGCGTGCCGATCGGCAAATAGCTGCCGCGCGTCGACGCCATGTCGACGCGGAAGAACGCCACGTCATCCGAGCATTCCGCCGGGCCGTAAGCATTGACCAGACCAATGTCCGGGTAACGCAGCAGCCATTGATGGGCCAGTTCCGGCGGCATCGCTTCACCGGTCGGCAACATCCAGCGCAAGCCGTCGAGGCTCAGACGCTCGGAGCCAAGCATGCCCTGAATCAGCGACGGCACACTTTCCAGCACGGTGATGCCCTGCGCCTGCACATGGCCCAGCAGACCTTGCGGATCGTGGGCAATCGCATTCGGCACGATGTCGACCCGTGCGCCGAACAACGGCGCGGCTAGGAACTGCCAGACGGAAATGTCGAAGCTTTGCGAGGCGGTCTGCGCGATCACATCGGCCTCGCTCAAGTCGAGGTAAGGGCGTTTGCTCAACTGGTTGTTGAGCATGCCGCGCTGCTCGACCATCACGCCTTTAGGCAGCCCGGTCGAACCCGAGGTGTAGATCACATAGGCGAGATTGTCCGGGCCACTGTGGATGCCGAGATTGTGCGTCGCTGCCGCCGACGACTGCACCTCTTCCCACACCAGCAGGCGCGGACGATTCGAACAGCCAAACTCTTCGAGCAAGGTATGCGCCTGCTCAAGGCAGGCTGCGCTGCACACCAGCAACGGCGTGCGGCTCAGCTCAATGATGCGACTCAGACGCTGGCTCGGCAGGCCCGGATCCAGCGGCAGATAACCAGCGCCGGCCTTGAAGCTGCCGATGATCATGCCGAGCAGATCGAGATTACGCTCGGCCAGCAGCGCCACCGGTTGATCCATGCGCACACCGGCAGCGACCAGGTCATGGCCGAGGCGGTTGGCGTTGTGGTTCAGCTCGGCGTAGCTCAATTGCTGATCGAGGCAACTGGCGGCAACGCGCTGCGGATGCGCCGCGACCTGCGCTTCGAACAACGCCACGTAGCTTTGCTCCAGCGGATAGTCATGGCCGCTCTGGTTGCAACCGTGCAACAGGAAGTCGCGTTCTTCGTCGCCCAGCAGCGGCAAATCGGCCATGTCGCCATGGAAGCCGTCGACCAGCGCCAGCAGCAGGCGCTTGAACTCACTGAGCATGCGCTCGACCGTCGACTCGTCGAAGTAACGCTGGTCATAGGACAGGTGCAAGCCAAGGTCATCGCCCGGGTAGCACACCGCCGTCAGCGGGAAGTTGGTGTGGGTACGGCCGGAATCCGAGGTCGCATTCAAACTCTGCGCACGGTCAAGCACCGAGACTTCCACCGGGGCGTTTTCGAAGACGAACAGGCTGTCGAACAACGGCTGGCCTTTGGGCAATTCGCTCTGTTCCTGGATATTCACCAGCGGCAGGTATTCGTACTCGCGCAGTTGCATGTTGCTGTCGAGCAACGCGCTGAGCCATTGACGCACACTGCTGCGCTGATCGTCCGCCGGCATCTTCACGCGCAGGGCAATGCTGTTGATGAACAGGCCGACGGTGCGTTGCATTTCCGGCATGTCTACCGGCCGACCAGCGACGGTGACGCCGAAGAGCACGTCGCGATCGCCGCTCAGGCGCCGCAAAACCAGAGCCCACGCAGCCTGGGCGAAAGTGTTGACGGTCAGTTGATGGGCCTGTGCCAGTTCCCGCAGCCGTGCGCCGTCCTCGACATTGAGGCGGGTGTAACGGTCGCCGACGATCATGCCGCCGCTTTCACCGGCGTGTTCGCGCAGGAACGGCCGGTCGCTCGGGATCGGCGTGGTGCGCTCGAAGCCTTGCAGATTCTGCCGCCACCACTGCCGCGCCTCGGCCAGACTCTGGCGTTGCAGCCAGCCGATGTAATCGCGATAACGCGGCGGCACGCTCAACTGCGCTTCGCGACCTTCACCGAGGGCGGTATAGATCTCGAAGAAGTCGTTCATCAGCAGCGAACGGCACCAGGCGTCGATGAGAATGTGGTGGTTACTCATCATGAACCAGTAACGCGCCGCGCCGACCTTGATCAGGCGCAGGTGGAATGGCGCCTGATTGAGCAGATCGAACCCGGCCTCGCGCTCGCTTTTCAGCAGCGCTTGCAGCTTCGGTTCCTGCTCGGTCTCGGCGACGGCGCTCCAGTCCAGATACTCGATCGGCGTGCGCCCCGGCGTGTGAATCACTTGCAGCATGTCTTCGCCGACGTTCCAGCAGAACGACGCGCGCAGTGCTTCATGACGGGCGATCACCGCTTGCCAGGCCTGGGCGAAACGCTCGGGATCGAGCTCGCTGTTGATGCGGTAACGATCCTGCATGTAGTACAGACCGGTGCCCGGCTCGAGCAAGGTGTGCAGCAACATGCCTTCCTGCATCGGCGTCAGCGGGTAGACATCTTCGATGTGCGCGGCCGGCACCGGCAGCGCATCGAGTTGCGCCTGAGTCAGTCTGGCCAGCGGGAAGTCCGATGGCGTCAGGCCGCCGGCTTCGTCTTGCAGACAATGGGCGATCAGGCTTTGCAACTCACCGAGGTAGGCATCGGCCAGATCGTTAATGGTTTGCGCCTCGTAACGCTCGGCACTGAAAGTCCAGCGCAGCAGCAATTCACCACCGTAAATCTGACTGTCGACACTCAGCTCGTTGGGCAACGGCGCCTGCGGATCGTGGGCGGCACCGACCGCTTCATCCAGCGGACGGAACAGCGCATCGCTGCCGAAGCTCTGGTCGAACTGGCCGAGGTAGTTGAAGGTGACCTGCGCCTGCGGCAGCGCGGCCATGTTCTGGCGGCAGCCGTCATCAGCCAGATAACGCAACACGCCATAACCGAGACCTTTATGCGGAACGGCGCGCAATTGTTCTTTGATCGCCTTGATCGAAGCGCCCTGCCCGGCGGCCTCTTCGACATTGTGCGGAGTCAGGCGCAGCGGATAAGCGCTGGTGAACCAACCGACGGTGCGGGTCAGATCAATCTCGTCGAACAGGGTTTCGCGACCGTGTCCTTCCAGTTGAATCAGCGCCGAGGGCTGGCCGCTCCAGCGGCACAGCACACGAGCCAGTGCGGTCAGCAGCAGGTCGTTGACCTGAGTGCGGTAAGCGCTCGGTGCCTGTTGCAGCAACTGTCGGGTGCGCTCGGCATCGAGGCGTACGCTGACGGTTTGCGCATGGCGATTCTGCCTACCGCCCTGCGGGTTTTCGCAAGGCAGATCAGCGCTTGGCCCGGCCAGTTGCGTTTGCCACCGACCGAGTTCTTCACGCAGGGATTCGCTGCCGGCGTAGGCCTGCAAACGCGCGGCCCAGTCCTTGAAGGCGCTGGTTTTCGCCGGCAGTTTCAGCGGCTGCGCAGCGTCGAGCTGGCGATAGGCGGTTTGCAGATCATCCAGCAGCACGCGCCAGGAAACGCCGTCGACGACCAAGTGGTGGATGGCGATGAACAGGCGTTGCTGAACATCCGCAACATCGACCAGCACCGCGCGCAGTAACGGGCCGTTGCGCAGATGCAGACTGCGTTGCGCGTCGGCGAACAGAGATTCGCACCGATCCAGCGAATCGACGCTGACTTGCCAGAGCACATCCTCATTCGTCAGCGCTTGATGCGTCGCTTGCCATGCATCATCGGTTTCAGTGAAACGCAGACGCAGGGCATCGTGCTGCTCGATCACCGCCAGCAAAGCTTGCTGCAATCGTTGCGGCTTGAGGCGCGCAGTCGGTTCCAGCAACAGCGCCTGATTCCAGTGCTGGCGCTGGGGAATGTCCGTATCGAAGAACCAGTGCTGAATCGGCGTCAGACGCGACTCGCCGACCACCAGGCCCTGCTCGGCCGTCACTTGCTGGGTGCGGCTGGCCACGGCGGCGAGCGTTTGCACGGTCTGGTGCTGGAACAGGTCGCGCGGGCTGAAGTGAATGCCCTGCTGACGCGCGCGGCTGACCACTTGAATCGACAGAATCGAGTCGCCGCCGAGTTCGAAGAAGTTATCGTTGAGGCCGACCTGCCTGACGTTGAGCACATCGCACCAGATCTGCGCCAGGGTTTGCTCCAGCTCATTGCTTGGCGCGACATAGTCCTGACGATTGAGCTGCGGATCCGGCGCCGGCAAGGCGCGGCGGTCGAGTTTGCCGTTGGCGGTCAGCGGCATGCTTGCCAGCAGCATCAGGTGGGTCGGCACCATGTAGTCCGGCAGTTGCGCCTTGAGGTGCGACTTGAGCGCTTCGCGCAGTTCAGCCTGTTGCGCTTCGCCTTGCCCGGCGACATCGGTAACGAGGTAACCCACCAACTGCTTGCCACTCGGCGCATCCAGCGCCAGCACCACCGCTTCGCGGATCGAAGGGTGATCGAGCAGGCGCGTTTCGATTTCGCCCAGTTCGATGCGGAAGCCACGGATTTTCACTTGATGGTCGATGCGCCCCAGATACTCGACCAGACCATCGGCACGCTGGCGCACCAGGTCGCCGGTGCGGTACATGCGTCCGCCATCAGCGGCAAACGGGTCAGCGACGAAACGCTCGGCGCTGATGCCCGGGCGGTCGTGATAGGCCTGAGCCAGACCGGCGCCGCCGACGAACAATTCACCGGTCGCGCCTTGCGGCACCAAGGCCAGATCGGCGTCGAGAATGTAGGCGACTCGCGCCCCGATCACGCTGCCGATCGGCACACTGCCGGCGCCCTCTTCCAGTACCTGCGGCGCCAGACTGGCCAGCGGCATGACCACGGTTTCGGTCGGGCCGTAAGCATTGAAAAACTGCGCCGGTTGGAATGCCGCGCGGATGCGCTGCAGATGCTCGCCGGTCAGCGCTTCACCGCCGGTGATGATCATGCGCACCGGGAGGACTTCATTCTGCGTGGCAAGGAACTGCGCCAACTGGCTGCCGTAGCTCGGCGTGAAGCCGAGGACGTTGATCCGATGCGCACGAATCAAGCCGCAGATTTCTTCCGCGTCCCACTGCCCTTGCGCCCGCAGCACCACCTGCGCACCGCTGAGCAGCGGCACCAGCAAACGTTCGGTGGCAGCGTCGAAGTTGATCGAATAGAAATGCAGTTCACAGTCGTCCGGGCGCATGCCGAAGCGTTCGATCACGGCCTGGCAGTGCATGGCGATTTCACCGTGGGAGACCACCACGCCTTTCGGTTTGCCGGTCGAGCCCGAGGTGTAAATCAAGTAGGCCTGATGTTGCGGCAGGCTGATAAACGGCAGCTCGCTGGCCGGGTAGTCGGCCAATCCCGGGCTGTCATCTTCCAGACACCAGCGCGCCACGTCTGACGGCAAGTCACCCAGGGCCTGAAACATCGCCCGATCGCTGAGCAGCAGGCCGATGCGGCTGTCTTCGATCATGTAATGCAGACGGTCGAGCGGGTATTCCGGATCCAGCGGCACATAAGCGCCGCCCGCCTTGAGAATCGCCAGCAGGCCGATGACCATTTCCAGCGAACGCTCCAGCGCCAGACCCACCCGCACTTGCGGGCCGACCCCACGCTCACGCAGCGCCCAGGCCAGACGATTGGCCCGGGCATCGAGTTCGGCGTAGCTCAGGGTCTGCCCAGCGAAAGTCAGTGCTGGTGCGTCTTTGCGCGCCAGTGCCTGTTCGGCGAACAGATGATGAATGCACTGATCGAGACGATGCTCGCCCGGCTCGATGCCGAGGCTGTCGAGCAGGTGCTGTTGCTCAGTGCTGTCGAGCAACGGCAGTTCGCTGAGGCGTTGCTGCGGATCAGCGATCAACGCTTCAAGCAGGTTGCGCCAATGCCTGGCCATGCGTTCGATGGTCGGCTCGTCGAACAGATCGGTGCTGTAAGTCAGGCAGCAGCCGAGGCGATGGTCGAGGTCGGTGACTTCCAGATTGAGGTCGAACTTGGTCGCGCGCGCATCGTTGGCCAGATACTCGACAGTCATCCCAGCGAGGGTGCGGCTCTGCTGGAATTCCCAGCGCTGCACGTTGCACATCACCTGGAACAGCGGGTTGTAGGCCGCACTGCGTGGCGGCTGCAAGGCTTCGACCAAGTGATCGAACGGCAGATCCTGATGGGACTGGCCTTCGATCACGGTGTGGCGCACCTGCTCGAACAGTTCGCCGACCGACATCTGCCCGTCGAGCTGGCAACGCAGCACTTGGGTGTTGAGGAACGCACCGATCAGCCCTTCGCTTTCCGGGCGAATGCGGTTGGCCACCGGCGCGCCGATGCGCAGGTCGGTCTGGCCGCTGTAGCGGTAGAGCAGCGTGGCGAGTGCGGCGGTCATGGTCATGAACAGGGTCAGACCGTTTTGCGCATTGAACGCCCGCACCCGCGCAGCGAGATCGTCGCTGAGGTCGAAACGGAACAGCTCGCCCTGATGGCTCTGTACCGGTGGACGCGGGCGGTCGCCGGGCAGTTCCAGCAGCGGATGTTCGCGACCGAGCTGCGCGGTCCAGTAATCGAGCTGGCGCTGGCGCTCGCCGGACTCCAGCCAGTTGCGCTGCCAGACGCTGTAGTCGAGGTATTGCACCGGCAGCGGCGCGAGCGGTGATTCGCGCTCATCGACGAACGCTTCATACAGCGCACTGAGTTCACGGGCAAAGATGTCCATCGCCCAGCCTTCGGTGACGATGTGGTGCAGGGTCAGGACGAAGTAATGCTCGTGCTCGGCAGTCTTGACCAGGCAGGCACGCAGCAGCGGGCCGGTTTCCAGATCGAACGGCTGGTGCGCTTCTGCATCGGCCAGTTGCTGGACTTGTAGCTCCCGGACTTCTGCCGGCAGGCTGGAGAAATCCTTCCAGCCCATGCGCACGCCGGTCTCGGCATGCACCTGTTGGCGGGCGACGCCGTCAACACTGGGGAAGGTAGTGCGCAGGGTTTCGTGGCGCAGGATCAGCGCCTGCAACGCCGCCTCGAAATGCTCGACATGCAGCACGCCGCGCAAGCGCGCCATGCCGCCGACGTTGTAAGCCGGGCTGTCCGGTTCCATCTGCCAGAGGAACCACATGCGCTGCTGCGAATAGGACAGCGGCACCGCTTGGCTGCGGTCGATTTTTGCGATCGGCAACTGTTGGTTGGTGCGGCCGCTGACCTGGATCAGGCGAATCTGTTCGGCGTAATCGCCCAGTTCGCTGTGCTCGAACAAGGTGCGCAGCGGCAGTTCGACGTCACAGGCCTGACGTGTGCGTGAAATGATCTGCGTGGCCAGCAGCGAATGACCGCCGAGGGCGAAGAAATCATCGCGCAGGCCGATCTGCTTCAGACCCAGCACTTCGCGCCAGATCGCGGCGATTTGTTGCTCCAGTTCGCTGACCGGTTCGACGTGTTCACGCACTTGCCATTGCGGCTCGGGCAAGGCGCGGCGGTCGAGTTTGCCGCTGGGGCTCAGCGGCATCGCGTCAAGGCGCAGCAATTGTGCGGGCACCATGTATTCCGGCAGCTCGGCAGCGAGGGCAGCTTTCAGCCGAATGATTTGCTCATCGGCATTTTCATGCGCATCGGTCGCCGTGAAGTAGCCGATCAGTTGCGCACCGGCAGCGGTTTCCCGCACCAGCACCACGGCTTGGGCGACGCCATTTTGCGCCAGTAGTCGCGCCTGGATTTCTTCCGGTTCGACGCGAAAGCCACGCAGTTTGACCTGCTGATCGAGACGGCCGAGGTATTCGATCACGCCATCCGAGGACCAGCGCGCACGGTCGCCGGTGCGGTACAAACGGGCACCCTGCTCGCCCAGTGGGTCGACGACGAAGCGTTCAGCGGTCAACGCCGGACGGCCGAGATAACCACGCGCCAGACCGATGCCGCTGATGCACAGCTCACCCGCCACACCCGCCGGCACCGGATTGAGATCGGCATCGAGAATGCGGCAGACCACATTGCCCAGCGGCCGGCCAATCGGCGAGCGCTCACCATCGGCAGTTGTGCAGTGCCAATGGGTGACATTGATCGCGGTTTCAGTCGGGCCATAACGGTTGTGCAATTGCACCGCCGGCAGTTGCGTCAGCACACGGTTGCGCAGCTCGGCGGGCAAGGCTTCACCGCCGGAAAACACCCGGCGCAGGCTGGTGCATTCGGCACTCAGCGGCTCGTCGATGAACAGCGCCAGCAGCGGCGGGACGAAGTGCAGCGTGGTCACGCCGTATTGCTGGACCAGTTGCGCGATGCGATGCGGGTCGCGGTGCTCGCCGGAGGCGGCAAGCAGCAGACGCGCGCCGGTGATCAGCGGCCAGAAGCATTCCCACACCGAGACGTCGAAACTGATCGGCGCTTTTTGCATCAGCACGTCGGTTTCGTCGAGACGGTAAGTGTCCTGCATCCATTGCAGGCGCTCGGCCAGCGCGGCGTGGGTGTTGCCGACGCCTTTCGGTTGCCCGGTGGAACCCGAGGTGTAAATCACGTAGGCGAGGTTGTCGCCGTGCAGTCGCAGGCCCGGTGCCTGGCTCGGCCATTTATCCAGGTGCAAGGCATCCATGGCGATCACGCTGACGCCATCGCTGGCCGGCAGACGCTCGAGCAATTGCGTCTGAGTCAGGAGCAGTTCGACGCCGCTGTCGCGGAGCATGTACGCGAGACGCTCGGCCGGATAATCCGGATCAAGCGGCACATAGGCGCCGCCGGCCTTGATGATCGCCAGCAGACCGATCAGCAGTTGCGGCGAACGCTCGGCAGCAATGGCCACGCACACGTCCGGGCCAACGCCTTTGTCGCGCAGGTAATGGGCGAGCCGGTTGGCCTGCGCGTGCAGCTCGGCAAAATCCAGACTACCGCCGTCCCACACCAGCGCGGTGCGTTGCGGGGTGTTGCGCAATTGTTGCTCGAGCAGTTCCGGCAGCCATTGTTGCGCCGGGGTGCACGGAGCGACGCTCCAGTCCTTCTGCTGATTCTGCTCGCTGGCGGCCAGCAAGCGCAGATCGCCGATGGCCTGCTGTGGCTGTTCGCAGACCTCGCTGAGCAGATTATGGAAATGCTCGGCCAGACGCTCGATGGTCGCAGCATCGAACAGTTCGCTGGCGTAGTCGAACGCCAAGCTCAGACGACCGCTGCGATCCTCTTCGCTGTGCAATTGCAGATCGAACTTGGCCTCGCGGCTGTGCCACGGCAGCTCTTCGGCGAGCAGACCGGGCAGGCGCTTGAGCGCACTGAGGTCGCGCTGCTGATGGTTGAACATGACCTGGAACAAGCCCTGATCGCGGGCCTGCGGGAACGCTTCGAGCAGTTGTTCGAAGGGCAGATCCTGATGGGCCTGGGCGCCGAGTGCGGCTTGGCGGGTCTGGTTCAGCAGCTCGGCAAATGTCAGGCGCGAATCGATCTGCGCACGCAACACCTGGGTATTGATGAAGAAGCCGATCAGGCTTTGGGTTTCCAGGCGCGGACGGTTGGCGTTGGGCACGCCGACGCGAATGTCGCGCTGACCGCTGTAGCGGTGCAGCAAACTTTGCAACGCAGCGAGCAGAAGCATGAACGGCGTGGCCTGGTGGGCCTGCGCAGTCTGGCGGATCGCCTCGCTGAGTTCGGTACTCAAGCGCACGCTGTGGCGCGTGGCGCTGTGGTTGTGTCTGGCCGAGCGCGGGTGATCGGTGGCCAGTTCCAGTGGCGGATGTTCTTCGCCCAACTGCGCTTTCCAGTACGCCAGTTGCCGCTCGCCCTCGCCTTGCGCCAGCCATTGCCGCTGCCAGTTGCCGTAATCGGCGTATTGCACCGGCAGCGCTGCCAGCGTCGCCGTTGCACCTTGGGTAGCGGCGGCATAGAGACGCGAGAATTCGTCGAGCAGGATATTCAGCGACCAGCCGTCAGCGATGATGTGATGCAGGGTCACCAGCAACTGATGCTCTTCATCATCGAGACGCACCAGTGTCACCGCCAGCAACGGGCCTTTTTCCAGATCGAACCGAGTGCGCGCTTCGTCTTCGCGAATCTGCTCGGCACGGGCTTCACGCTCTGGCGCTGACAGGTCGCTGATGTCGATCAGTTGCAGGTTGAATGCGGCAGCGGCAAGCACTTGCTGCAATGCCACACCGTCGCGTTCGAAGAAACGTGTGCGCAGTGATTCATGGCGTTCGATCAGTTGCTGGAAGCTGCTGCGCACGGCGTCTTCGTCCAGCTCGCCACGCAGGCGCAGGCCGCCGGGAATATTGTAGGCGCTGCTCTGTGGATCGAGTTGCCAAGTGATCCACAGACGGTTTTGTGCCAGCGACTGCGGCATCGGCTCACTGCGCGACAACGTGCTGATTGCATCTTGGGCGCTGCCGCCGTCCTGTTTTAGCTGCGCCACAGCGGCGGCGAAGGCAGACAGGGTTGGCGCTTCGAACAACAGGCGCAGGCTCAGCTCGACACCGAGTGCTTCGCGAACCCGCGCGACCACTTGCGTGGCAGCGATCGAGTTGCCGCCTAGCAGAAAGAAATGGTCGTCGCCACTGACCTGCTTGACGTTGAGTTGCTCGGCCCAGATTTGCCCGATCAACGCTTCAAGGTCCGAAGTGCTGCTGGTCGCGTTTTCCGTTGCGGCTGTGATCGAAGGGAACAGCGCGTAACTGTCGAGGCTGCCATCAGCCAGACGATTGCGGCACGCCGAGCGCTGCAGTTTGCCGCTGGAGGTTTTCGGCAACGCGCCCGGATTGAGCAGCACCACCACGCTTGGCGCCTCCTGATACGCCTCGGCCACGGCTTGGCGAATGGCTTTGATCAGCGCATCTGGCGCGAGGATTTTTTGCACGCTGCGGCTGATTTCCGCAGCGATGCCGATGCCCTCTTCGCCGTTTTGAGTGACCGCGAACGCCGCCACGCGGCCCTTGCGCACCACTTCGACTTCGCGCTCGACAGTCTGCTCGATGTCCTGCGGGTAGAGGTTGTGGCCACGGACGATGAGCATATCTTTCAGGCGCCCGGTGACGAACAGTTCGCCGTCACGGATAAAACCCAGGTCGCCGGTGCGCAACCAGGTACGGCCGGCGTGCTGAACAAAAGTCTTGGCGCTGGCTTCGGGGTTGCGCCAGTAACCGTGGGCGATGCTCGGGCCGGCGGCCCAGACTTCGCCGACGGCGTTATCGGCGAGTTCTTCGAGGGTATTGGGTTCGACGATCAGCACCGCGTGCTCAGGCTGGCTGATGCCGCAACTCATGACCGCGCTGCCGTCGCCCGGCTCGGCGCGGTTTTGCGCCAGCGCCTGATCGTCCATGCGCAACGCCGGGATGCCGGTGCCGCGCGGTGTGCCAGCGACAAACAGGGTGGCCTCGGCCAGACCGTACGAGGCCATGAAACTGTTGTCGCTGAAACCGCAAGCAGCGAATTTTTCCGCGAAGCGCTCGAGGGTATCGAGACGGATCGGCTCGGAACCGGAATAGGCCACGCGCCAACGGCTCAGATCGAGGCGCTCAAGGGCCGATTCGCTGACCCGCTCACTGCACAAACGGTAGGCGAAATCCGGCCCGCCGCTGATGGTGCCGCCGTATTCGGCGATCGCTTCCAGCCAGCGCAACGGACGGCCGAGGAAGTAGGCCGGCGACATCAGAATGCACGGCACGCCGCTGAAAATCGGTTGCAGCAGGCCACCGATCAAACCCATGTCGTGGTACAGCGGCAACCAGCTGACGATGACGTCGTCCGGGTTGACGTCGATGCCGAAGCCGCGACGGATCAGCAGTTCATTGGCGACCAGATTGCCATGGCTGACCTGCACGCCCTTGGGCAGCGCGGTGGAGCCGGAAGTGTATTGCAGAAAGGCGATGTGCTCGGCTGGCAGGCTCGGTTCAACCCACTGTTCGGCCAGCGTGCTGTCGAGAGTGTCGACACACAACAGCGGCGGCGCGCCGTCGATTTGTTGCAAGGCATCGCGCAGGTCGGCGCTGGTCAGCAACAGCTTGGGCTCGGCGTCGGCGATGATCGACAGCAAACGCTCCTGATGATGACGACGCGCGGATTCCGGCGGATAGGCCGGCACCGCAATCACACCGGCATACAGGCAGCCGAAAAACGCCGCGACGTAATCCGCGCCACTGGGAAACAGCAACACCGCACGCTCACCGAATCCAGCCTGAGCCTGCAGCGCAGCGGCGATGGTGCGCGCGCGTTGATCCAGTTCGCGATAGCTGAGCACAACGGTCTGCTCCGGGTTTTCAGCGAGAAAACGCAAGGCCAGTCGGTCCGGCGTCAGAACTGCGCGACGCTTGAGGGCATGGACCAGGGTGCTGGGGAGTTCGAACGCGTCGGTCATGAGGTTTCCTGCCTGAATTCGGCTTGCAAGTGGAATCGGGTGGCTGCGTCACACCTGTCGAGAGGCGTGCGGGGCGCGGTCTGTGCCGACCGCGCAAGGCATCGGAATGCGCTGAGGCCGGGGATCTGCACCCGGGCCATTCACCAATGAGAACGGATGGACTGTGGAAATAATTAGTCGGCAGGCACGACGTCCAGCGGGGCCAAGGTGCGGCGGCGTGTCGCAGTTCGCAAAACACATCGACTTACAGCACTACTTCTCTTTCTCATTTGACAATCATTATCATTCAACATAATTTGTCGCTCGATGTGTAGGACGGCGCCGTCCCCCGAGGCCCTCCCACTAACCTATTGGCAGCAAGGTGATTTCCATGACGGAACAAGTATCCACAAGCAGGTGCGATTCACC
Organism: Pseudomonas sp. Sample_20; assembly: GCF_004307585.1. Classification (NCBI taxonomy): domain Bacteria; kingdom Pseudomonadati; phylum Pseudomonadota; class Gammaproteobacteria; order Pseudomonadales; family Pseudomonadaceae; genus Pseudomonas; species Pseudomonas sp. Sample_20. The sequence goes on from NZ_RCOA01000073.1 coordinate 40,653, forward strand.
GCTACTTCAGGCATTCGTCGACAATCGACTGATTCTGGTCAAGATTGCAGCCCGCATTACCGGTTGCAGGTCTCGTGCCGAAGATGTGGTTCAGGATGCGTTTTTCCGACTGCAATCGGCGCCGCCGATCACGTCGTCGATCAAGGCTCAACTGAGCTACCTGTTCCAGATCGTGCGCAACCTCGCCATCGATCACTACCGCAAGCAGGCGCTCGAACAGAAATACTCAGGCCCGGAAGAGGAAGGCTTGAACGTGGTGATTCAGGGCGCTTCGCCGGAAACTTCGCACATCAACTTCTCGACCCTCGAACACATCGCCGATGCGCTGACCGAGCTGCCCAGCCGCACCCGTTATGCCTTCGAGATGTACCGTCTGCACGGCGTGCCGCAAAAGGACATCGCCAAGGAACTGGGCGTATCGCCCACCCTGGTCAACTTCATGATTCGTGATGCGCTGGTGCACTGCCGCAAGGTCTCGGGCAGTCGGCGGGATGCGGTGATTGCGGGGCGTCGTTAGGATCCGGATTCTGCGTCAAGCCATTCGCGAGCAGGCTCGCTCCCACAGGGTTTGATGAATGACACAAATCCGGTGTGGGAGCGAGCCTGCTCGCGAAAGCGGCCTCAGACTCAACGCAATACCGAGGCCGAACGCATCAGGCCAGGCTGCACCGATCAAAAAACCGCTCCCGCCCCAGCATCATCAGCGCCGCGCGCTTGTGCGGAAAATCGAATTCCTTCTCGCAGTGAAAGCACTGGTTGTGCATATGGCCGATCATCTTCGCGTTGTCGGCACGCGGCTCGGCGACCACGCGCTGGGTTCGTGGATCATCGAGAAACAGGTAATGCACCAGCGCCGATAACCAGCTCGCCACTTTGTGCGGGCCGCGATGACGTTCCTCGCCGACCAGCATGTGAATGCCACGGTCGTAATCGCCGGCATCGTAGAACGGCGCGATGCGATCTTCCTTGGCCCAGTAGGCTTCGAAGTAAGCGAACGGCTGATCATCGAAACAGCCGATCAGCGTCAGCGTGTGCGGATCGGCATCGAGCTTGTTGAGGTATTCGCGATGCTGCTCAAGGCTGCCCTCCTCCTGCCAGAAACTCGCCACGCGCGGGCTGTTCTGCCAGCGATTGAAGCGCGACAGATCTTCCTCGATTTCCAGCGTTCGCAAGGAAATCCATGCGCCGAGCCGCGCATCGAAACGCCGATAGACTTCACCACGCGGCTTCACCGGTCGCAGCGGATGGCGCTTGCCGTGGCTGATGACCATTTGCTGCGGATAGCTGCCGGTCAGTGAAGTGCCCAGCCACGGCTGCGGCAGTTGCCAGAACAGCGTGCGCTCGCAGCGATACTCTCCGGCGACTTCGGTATTGATCAGCAGACCACTGCGCAAGGCTTCGGTCGGCGGCTGATCGAGTTGCCAGGTCAATTGCTGGCACGCCGGGTCACGGGCGAACAACCAATAACAGGCGGCCCACAAGGCTTGCCCGGGCGGCAGGGCAAAACGTTCATCAAGCTGGATCGGGCCATTGGCCTCGCGGTCCAGGCGCAGCCGAATCAGCGGTTGCCCGTCCAGGCTCAGGCTCAAGCGGCTCTCGGTAGCATCAGCGATCAATTGACTGCCCGAGGGCAATGCCAGGGCAGTCAGGTCATTCAGATTGGACATGGGTCGGGCTCACGTAATCGTCGACAGTTCGACGAAGTGACGTGAGCCGGGAAGGGAAATTTAAGCGCGGGACGAAAACAGCGCTTCAGTGATGCGGCACCGGCACTACCGCAATCCTGTAGGGTTCGAAAATCTTCAGCAATTCGCCATTGTCACGCAGACGCTGCAACAGATTGCCGAAGGCGTCGCCGGTGATCGGAGCGCTTGGCCGCAGAATCGCGTAATGGTGATAGATCTGATCGGTGCGCTGCGAAGCCAACAGCTCATCGCGGACTTTCTCGTTGCGCAGCAGGTAATCGAACAGATAGGAACGTGTGACCAGGGCAATGTCGGCGCGCCCGCGCAGGACCATCAACAGGTTGCTGTCGTGGGAATAGGTCAGCGTGGCGTTGTAGTTGTGCGCGAGGTATTTCGGGTCGGCGTTGAAGTCGGCGAATTCGTAGTGATAACCGCTGAACAGCGCCAGACGTTTGCCCGACAGGCTCGAGAAGTAGTTTTGCTGGCGGCCGTCTTCGCGTTGTGCAACGAAGATTTCGGCGTCTTCCAGGCCCATGTCGACATCGTCGTGGGGAATGTCCTTCCAGCCCCACTCGGGATTTTCGAAGATCGCCATATCGATGCGACCCTGCTTGAAATCACCGAAACGGCGCGGGATCGAGGTCGGCACCAGGACGAACTGATAGTCGCTCTGCGAGCGGTTCAGCGCCTCGATCAATTGCGGCAACAGGCCGGTGTCGGCGCCGTTTTCCGGGCGGATCGTATAGGGCGGGAAATGCGCGGCGCCGACCCGGACCAATTGCGCTGACTGAGCGGGCAATACCCATAACGCAGCCAGCGCGGCGAGCATCAGCCCGGCGGCTGTCCGAATTGGCGAAGACTTCAAAACACCCCACTCCCCGAAAAAAATAGCGATCAATGCATTCAAGCTAGGCGGTTTCGCCGACTTAGCCAGTTTGTCGGCCGGTCCGACAACCGTTCAACGCGCTTCGAGGACCAGAATCAGCGCTTCATCGGCGAGCTGATCGAGGCTCAAACTGCCGCCGGCACGGAACCAGGTGGTGGTCCAGGACAGTGCGCCGGTAAGGAAACGTCGGGTAATAAAAACGTCGCCGCGAATATAGCCGGCGTCCTTGGCCTCGCTCAGAACCTGCAGCCAGATGTCTTCATAAACGTCACGTAAAGCAAGGACTTTAGCCTGGCCGTCTTCGGACAATGAGCGCCATTCGTACACCAGCACCGCCATCGCCTCGCCGCTGCCGCCCATGATCGACTGCAATTCGCAGCGAATCAGCGCCAGCACTTTTTCGCGCACGTCGCTGGCTTCGGCCAGGGCTGCGCGCATCAGCGCGGTGTTGTAGCGGATGGTTTCCTCCATCACCGCGCGGAGAATTTCATCCTTGCTTTTGAAGTGATGAAAAATACTGCCCGACTGAATGCCCACAGCGCTGGCCAGATCGCGCACCGTGGTGCGCTCGTAGCCTTTGTTGCGAAACAGGTGAGCCGCCACTTGCAGCAATTTGCCGCGGGCGCTGTCCGGGTCGGTCAACTGGCCCTGGTCGACCAGTTCGCGCATGACCCGCAGGGCTTTTTGCTCGTCCACCCGTTCTCTCCTACAGTCGATCAGTGTGTTGCCCCCTGTAACCGCAGGGTTGCGCGCAATTTAAGCCGCGCGCGGGCACCAAGCAAGCGCTTGGGCAGAAGAATGTTTCGCCTGTTTACAAACCAAGCGCTTGCTTGGTAGCCTCCAGACACTTCTGTCGCAGGTCCCTGAGTCGGAGATAAAAATGCCAACCACCGTGCGAATCGGCTGCGCCAGTGCTTTTTGGGGCGACACTTCCACTGCTGCCGCCCAGCTTGTCTCCGGCGGAAACCTGGATTATCTGGTGTTCGATTATCTGGCCGAGATCACCATGTCGCTGATGGCCGGCGCGCGCCTGAAAGACCCGCAGGCCGGGTTCGCGGGTGACTTCGTTGAAGTGCTGGCGCCGCTGCTGACGCAACTGGCCGAACAGAACATCCGCGTGATCAGCAATGCCGGCGGGGTCAATCCGCAGGCTTGCGCGGCGGCCCTGCAAGCGGCCTGTGACCAGGCTGGGGTCCAGCTGAAGATCGCCGTGTTGCTCGGCGACGACTTGCAAGGACAGCTCAAAAACCCCGCCGATATCCGCGAAATGTTCAGCGGCGCGCCGCTTCCGCGCATGTGCGTGTCGACCAACGCCTACCTCGGCGCGCCGGGAATTGTCGAAGCGCTGCGCCTGGGTGCCGACATTGTCATCACCGGCCGGGTGGTCGACAGCGCCGTGGTCAGCGCGGCGCTGGTCCACGAATTCGGCTGGTCGTGGCATGACTACGACAAACTCGCCCAGGCCGCGCTGGCCGGGCACATCATCGAATGCGGCGCGCAGTGCACCGGCGGTAATTTCACCGACTGGCGCGAGGTGCCGGATTACGAGCACATCGGTTTTCCGATCGTCGAGGTCAGCGCCGATGGCCAGTTCCTCGTCAGCAAACCCGAAGGCTCCGGCGGACTGGTCACACCATTGACGGTCGGCGAGCAGATGCTCTACGAAATCGGCGATCCGCAGGCCTATCTGTTACCCGACGTGATCTGCGATTTCAGCCAGGTCAAACTCCAGCAACAGGGCAAAAACGTCGTGCACGTGCACGGTGCCAAAGGCCTGCCGCCCAGCGACAAATACAAGGTCAGCGCCACGTACCCGGACGGTTTTCGCTGCACCGCCAGTTGCCTGATGGCCGGCATCGACGCGGTGGACAAGGCGCGGCGGGTCAGTCAGGCGATCATCGACAAGACCGCCGAGATGTTCAGCCTGCGCGGCTGGGCGCCGTACAGCGAAACCCATGTCGAACTGCTCGGCAGCGAAGCCACCTACGGCCCCCACGGCCAGCGCCGCGACAGCCGTGAAGTGGTGATCAAAATCGCCGTACGCCATCCTGACAAACGCGCGCTGGTGCTGTTTTCCAAAGAGATCGCCCAGGCCGCGACCGGTATGGCGCCCGGTCTGACCGGCATTGTCGGCGGACGTCCGACCGTGTACCCAGTCATCCGCTTGTTCTCGTTCCTCGTCGATAAAAGCGCCTGCGCCCTGCAAGTCGACATCGCAGGCGAACGTCATCCTTGCGCCCTACCCGACCCAGTGGCCCTCGACAGCGCAGATTTGCCGCTCGCCCATCAGCCACCCAAACCCCAAGGCCGCGCCGATGCCAGTGTGCCGCTGGTGAAACTGGCGGTGGCGCGCTCCGGCGACAAGGGCAACCACAGCAATATCGGCGTGATGCCGCGCCATCCCGATTACCTGCCATGGATCGCCGAAGCGCTGACCCCTTCGGTGGTGGTCGACTGGATGCGCCACGTCCTCGATCCGCTTCTCGGGCGTGTCGAACGCTGGTATCTGCCCGGCACCCACAGCCTTAATTTTCTTTTGGAAAACGCCCTTGGCGGTGGCGGTGTCGCCAGCCTGCGCATCGACCCGCAGGGCAAAGCCTTCGCCCAGCAACTATTGGAAATCCAGATTCCGGTGCCGCAGAGCATCGCCGAACAGCTCGACTAGAGGATGGTGTGCATGGCTTACGCGTCGATTTTTCGCGCCGATCTGTTCAGCGGCCAGAATCTGATTGTCACCGGTGGCGGCAGCGGCATCGGTCGCTGCACCGCCCATGAACTGGCGGCGCTCGGCGCCAATGTGCTGCTGGTCGGGCGCAAGCCGGAAAAGCTCGAAAAAGTCGCCGCCGAAATCACCGAGGACGGCGGCCGCGCGCACTGGAAGGCCTGCGATATCCGCGATGAAGAAGCGGTCAAGCAACTGGTCAAAGAGCTGATCGCCGAACACGGGCCGATCCACGGCCTGGTCAACAACGCCGGCGGCCAATACCCGTCGCCCTTGGCCTCGATCAATCAGAAAGGCTTTGAAACGGTGCTGCGGACCAATCTGGTCGGCGGCTTTCTGATGGCCCGCGAAGTGTACAACCAGTCGATGAGCAAACATGGCGGCAGCATCGTCAACATGCTCGCTGACATGTGGGGCGGCATGCCCGGCATGGGCCACTCGGGGGCAGCGCGTTCGGGCATGGACAATTTCACCAAGACCGCCGCGTTCGAGTGGGGTTACGCCGGGGTCCGGGTCAACGCCGTGGCGCCGGGCTGGATTGCGTCCAGCGGCATGGACACTTACGAAGGCGCATTCAAAGCGGTGATTCCGACCCTGCGCGAGCATGTGCCGCTCAAGCGTATCGGCACCGAATCGGAAGTCAGTGCAGCGATCGTGTTTCTGCTCAGCCCGGCGGCGGCATTCATCAGCGGCACCACAGTGAAAATCGACGGCGCCGCCAGCCTCGGCAGTCGCGCCTGGCCGCTGCACAAGGCCAGCCACAGCGAATCGTTCAATGGTTTCCACCGCGCCTATCTACCTGACGTGCTCAAGGACAAGGAATAAGCCATGGCGCAGATTCAGTCGCAACTCGATCCGCACAGCGAAGCGTTCGCGCGCAACCGCGCGGCCATGCTCGCCGCCATCGAGCAGGTGCAGCAGCTTGAACAGAACCTGTTGAACAAGGCCGCCGAAGCCAAAGAAAAATTCAGCAAACGCGGGCAACTGTTGCCCCGGGAGCGCTTGAACCTGTTGCTCGACCCCGGTGCGCCGTTCCTCGAACTGGCCAGCCTCGCCGGCTACAAATTGCATGACGACAAGGACGGCAGTTCGGCCGGTGGCGGGCTGATTGCCGGCATCGGTTATGTCAGCGGCATCCGCGCGATGGTGGTCGCCAACAACAGCGCGATCAAGGGCGGCACGATCTCGCCGAGCGGCCTGAAAAAATCCCTGCGCCTGCAACAGATTGCTCGGGAAAACAAACTGCCGATGATCACCCTCGCCGAAAGCGGCGGTGCCAACCTCAATTACGCGGCGGAGATTTTTGTCGAAGGTGCGCGCAGTTTCGCCAATCAGGCGCGCATGTCAGCCATGGGTTTGCCGCAGATCACCGTGGTACACGGCTCGGCCACGGCGGGCGGCGCCTATCAACCGGGATTGTCGGATTACGTGGTGGTGGTGCGCGGCAAGGCCAAGCTGTTCCTCGCCGGCCCACCGTTGCTCAAAGCGGCGACCGGCGAAGTGGCCAGCGATGAAGAACTCGGAGGCGCCGAAATGCACGCGCAAGTCGCCGGCACTGCCGAATATCTCGCTGAAAACGACGCTGACGGCATACGCCAGGTCCGCGACATCATGCGCATGCTGCCCTGGAACGAGCAATTGCCCTGGCTGCCGCAGCCGCAATTCAAAGAGCCGCTTTACCCCGTCGACGAACTGCTCGGGCTGATCCCGGACGATGCAAAAAAGCCCTACGACGTGCGCGAAATCATCGCGCGGATTGCCGATGAATCGGACTTTCTCGAATTCAAAGGCGAGTTCGATCAGCAAACCCTTTGCGGCCAGTTGAAAATCCAGGGCCGCGCCTGCGGCTTCATCGGCAACAACGGCCCGATCACCCCGCAAGGTGCGAGCAAGGCGGCGCAGTTCATCCAGTTGTGCGACCAGAGCCAGACGCCGCTACTGTTTTTCCACAACACCACGGGTTTCATGGTCGGCACCGAATCGGAACAGCAAGGGGTGATCAAGCACGGCTCGAAACTGATTCAAGCGGTGGCCAACGCACGGGTGCCTAAACTGACCATTGTCGTCGGCGGTTCCTACGGCGCCGGCAACTACGCCATGTGCGGGCGCGGGCTCGATCCGCGCTTCATCTTCGCCTGGCCCAACAGCCGCACGGCAGTGATGGGCGGCGCACAGGCCGGCAAGGTCTTGCGCATCGTTACCGAAGCCAAACAGCTCAAGGACGGCATCGAGCCCGATCCGAAAATGCTCGACATGCTCGAACAGATGACCGCGCAGAAACTCGACAGCCAATCCACCGCCCTGTATGGCAGCGCCAACCTGTGGGACGACGGCCTGATCGATCCGCGCGACACCCGCACCCTGCTCGGTTACTTGCTGGATATCTGCCACGAAGCCGACACGCGCACGCTGCAACCCAACAGCTTCGGCGTCAGCCGCTTCTGACCGCCACGGATCCTACGGAGAACAACAACAATGATCTTCACCCCGGAACACGAAGCCCTGCGCCGCACCGTCCGCCAGTTCGTCACGCACGAGATCAACCCGCACGTCGAAGAATGGGAAAAGGCCGGGCGCTTTCCCATCCACGAAATTTTCCGCAAGGCCGGTGAGCTGGGCCTGCTGGGCATTTCCAAGCCGGAAAAATTCGGCGGCATGGGCCTCGATTACAGCTATTCGATCGTCGCCGCCGAAGAGTTCGGCACCATTCATTGCGGCGGGATTCCGATGTCGATCGGCGTGCAGACCGACATGTGCACCCCGGCGCTGGCGCGCTTCGGCTCCGATGAACTGCGCGAAGAATTTTTGCGTCCGGCCATCACTGGCGAACAGGTCGGTTGCATCGGCGTTTCCGAAGTCGGCGCCGGCTCCGATGTCGCCGGGCTGAAAACCACGGCACGCAAGGACGGCGATGACTACGTGATCAACGGCAGCAAGATGTGGATCACCAACTCGCCGAGCGCCGATTTCATCTGCCTGCTCGCCAACACTTCCGACGACAAGCCGCACATCAACAAGTCGCTGATCATGGTGCCGATGAACACCCCCGGGATCAGCCTCAGCTCGCACCTGGACAAGCTCGGCATGCGCAGCTCGGAAACCGCGCAGGTGTTCTTCGACAACGTGCGCGTGCCCCAGCGCAACCGCATCGGCCATGAAGGCGCGGGGTTCATGATGCAGATGCTGCAGTTCCAGGAAGAACGTCTGTTCGGCGCGGCGAACATGATCAAGGGCCTGGAATATTGCATCGACAGCACCATCGAGTACTGCAAGGAGCGCAAGACCTTCGGCAACGCGCTGATCGACAACCAGGTGATCCACTTCCGCCTCGCCGAATTGCAGACCGAAATCGAATGCCTGCGCGCCTTGGTCTATCAGGCCACCGAGCAATACATCAAAGGCCAGGACGTCACGCGCCTGGCATCGATGGCCAAGCTCAAGGCCGGACGCCTCGGCCGTGAAGTCAGCGACAGCTGCCTGCAATATTGGGGCGGCATGGGCTTCATGTGGGACAACCCGGTGGCCCGCGCCTATCGCGATGTGCGCCTGGTCTCGATTGGCGGCGGCGCCGACGAAATCATGCTGGGGATCATCTGCAAACTGATGGGCATTCTGCCGGGGAAAAAGAAATGAGCCGCCTGCCCGATTGCCAGACGCTGTTGCTGGAACTGCATGGCGGCGTGCTGCACATCACCCTCAACCGCCCGGACAGCCGCAACGCGATGAGCCTGCAAATGGTCGCCGAACTGCGCGCGCTGCTGACGGCGGTGCACGATGACCGCACAGTGCGGGCCTTGGTGCTCAGCGGTGCCGGCGGGCATTTTTGCGCCGGCGGCGACATCAAGGACATGGCCAATGCCCGGGCTCAGGGCGCGGACGCTTACCGCGAGTTGAACCGGGCGTTTGGCGCGTTACTGGAGGAAGCCCAGCACACGCCGCAGGTGCTGATCTGCGTGTTGCAAGGCGCCGTGCTCGGCGGCGGCTTCGGCCTGGCCTGCGTCAGCGATATTGCGATTAGCGATCACCAGGCGCAGTTCGGCTTGCCGGAAACCAGCCTCGGCCTGATCCCGGCGCAAATCGCACCGTTTGTGGTGCAACGGATCGGCTTGACCGAAACCCGGCGACTGGCGCTGACGGCGGCGCGTTTCGATGGCGCCGAGGCGCAGCGATTGGGGCTGGTGCATTTCGTTGAACAGGATGCGCAAGCGTTGGCCGAGCGACTGGATGAGGTCCTGCAACAGGTGCTGGGCTGCGCACCGGAAGCGAATGCGATGACGAAAAAATTGTTGCTGGCGAGTGCCGGACAGCCATCGAGTGACTTGCTTGATGAGGCGGCGCAGTGGTTCAGCGCGGCGGTGACTGGAGACGAGGGAATCGAGGGGACCATGGCTTTTATGCAGAAACGCAAACCTCGGTGGGTCAGCTAAAAGCTTCGCGAGCAGGCTCGCTCCCACAGGTCGAAATGCATTCCAAATGTGGGAGCGAGCCTGCTCGCGATGAGGCCATTCCATTCACCGCTATCATTTCAGGAACCCCACCATGCCTACCCTCCACAAAATCCTGATCGCCAACCGCGGTGAAATCGCCTGCCGCATCCAGCGCACGGCCCAGGCGCTGGGCTATCGCACCGTCGCCGTGTTCAGCGACGCCGACGCCGATGCGCTACACGTGCAAATGGCCGACCAAGCCGTGCACATCGGCCCGGCGCCGGTGCAGCAGTCGTACCTCAACATTGCGGCGATCCTCGACGCCGCCCGCCGCAGCGGTGCCGATGCGATTCACCCGGGCTACGGCTTCCTCTCGGAAAACGCCGATTTCGCCCGCGCCTGCGCCGAAGCCGGGCTGATCTTCATCGGTCCCAGCGTCAAAGCTATCGAACTGATGGGCAGCAAACGCCTGTCGAAAATTGCCATGCTCGACGCGGGCGTGCCGTGCATTGCCGGCTACCAGGGAGCAGCGCAGGACGACGCGACCCTATTGGCCGAAGCCGAGCGCATCGGCTATCCGCTGATGATCAAGGCCAGTGCCGGTGGTGGTGGACGTGGCATGCGTCTGGTGCACGAGGCCAGCGAACTGGCGGCGCAACTGCGCACCGCGCGGTCCGAAGCAATGAACGGTTTCGGTAGCGACGAGTTGATTCTCGAGCAGGCCTTGATCGACCCGCGCCATGTCGAAGTACAGCTGTTCGGCGACCAGCACGGCCATCTGGTCTATCTCGGCGAACGTGATTGCTCGATCCAGCGCCGCCATCAGAAAGTCATCGAAGAAGCGCCGTGCCCGGTGATGACCGCCGAGCTGCGCCAGGCCATGGGCGAAGCGGCGCTCAAGGCCGGGCGCGCGGTGGATTACGTCGGCGCTGGCACCGTGGAGTTCCTCCTCGACGCACGCGGGCAGTTCTACTTTCTGGAGATGAACACCCGTCTGCAGGTCGAGCATCCGGTGACGGAATTGATCACCGGGCTGGATCTGGTCGCGTGGCAACTGCTGGTTGCCGAGGGCCAGCCGCTGCCGCTGACCCAGGAGCAGATCCGTCTCGACGGTCACGCCATGGAAGTGCGCCTTTACGCTGAGGATCCCGCTGCGAATTTTCTCCCGCAAACCGGCCGAATTGCCGCATGGCAGCCGGCTTCTGATCACGGCGCACGGATCGATCACGGTCTGCTTGAAGGCCAGTCGGTCAGCCCGTTCTACGACCCGCTGCTGGGCAAACTGATCGCCCACGGTGCAACCCGCGAAGAGGCGCGGCGCAAGCTGTTGCGTGCGGTGCAGGACACCGTGCTGCTCGGCGTGCAAAGCAATCAACGTTTGCTCGAGGGCCTGTTGCAACATCCGCAGTTCATCAGCGGCGATTTCAGCACCGCCTTCATCCAGCACCACTTTTCCAGCCATGCCAGCCTCAACACTTATGTGCCGACGACGGAGCAACTGGCGATTGCTGTGGTGTTGTTCTATCAGGCCAGCGCCCTGCCCCATCGCGCCCCGTTGAACGGCTGGCGCAACAACGCCAGCGTGCCGTTGCACTATCGACTCGGCAGTGACGAGCAGGACTGGACGCTGTCGGTGCTGGCGCGCAAATCCGGCGAATGTGTCGTGCAGCTGGGAGAACGCACGCTGGAGTTGAAAATCATCAAGCACACCGCGCAATCGGTAACCATGGAAATCGACGGCCTGCGCCAGCGCCACGCCTATCGTCTGCACGATCGGCAGCTGTGGCTGTTCACCCATCCGGGCAGCCTGCGCCTGGAGGATCGAACTCATGCGCCGATCGACAGTCAGACCAGCGTCGCCTCCGGCACCCTTAAAGCGCCGATGGACGGTGCCATTGTCGACGTGCTGGTCAGCGAGGGCAGTACGGTCAGCAAGGGTCAATTGCTGGTGGTGCTGGAGGCAATGAAAATGGAGCATCCGCTGAAGGCCGGCATCGATGGCGTGCTCAAACGGGTGCAAGTGAAGGTTGGCGATCAGGTAAAAAATCGTCAGGTTCTGTTGCAGGTCGAGTAGTCGCCCGGGCACAAGCGCGGGGTTTGACTACGCTCTGATAAATCAGAACGCGGAAATCAGGAACCCTGCGATGCCCCATTGGCTGGTCATAGATCTGGAAGCCACCACAGACGAGGGTGGCTGGCCGGTCACGGAGATGGAAATTATCGAGATCGGTGCGACCCTGGTCGACCGCGCCGGGCGCGAGCAGGATCACTTCCAGCGCTTCGTCAAACCGACCCGCCGGCCATTGCTGACGCCATTCTGTCGGGAGCTGACACACATCACCCAGGCCAACATCGATTCGGCGCAACCGCTGAGCGAGGTCTGGCCGGCCTTTGAGCGTTGGCTGGCGCAGCATCAAACCCGTCTGGAAGGCTGGGCCAGTTGGGGCGGTTACGATCGCCAGCAATTGCTGCAGGAGTGGCAACGCCTGAACATCGACAGCGGCCTGAGCAAAGTCCCGCACATGAACCTCAAACAGCGCTTCGCCAAGGCCCGCCGCCTGGAACGACCGCTGGGGCTCAACGGCGCGTTGCAACTGGCGGGCATGCAGTTCAACGGCCAACAACATCGCGCGCTGGAAGATGCCCGCAATACCGCGCGGTTATTGCCGCTGGTCCTGCCGCTTTAGACGCGTGACGGCGCGAAAAGCCTTGTGCATACTGGCCGCCCCCTTTTAAGCCCTTTTCGAGGAATCCGCCCATGTTTAAAGTCAACGAGTACTTCGACGGCACCGTCAAGTCGATCGCCTTTGGCACCGCTGAAGGTCCGGCGACCATTGGCGTCATGGCCCCGGGCGAATACGAATTCGGCACCAGCCAGCGCGAGATCATGCATGTGGTTTCCGGCGCGCTGAGCGTAAAACTGCCAGACAGCAGCGACTGGGAAACCTTCGCCGCCGGCAGCCAGTTCAACGTCCCGGCCAACAGCAAGTTCCAGCTGAAGGTCGCGGTCGATACCGCTTACCTGTGCGAATACCGCGGCTGATCCCGCCGGTTTCACAGCGCAAAAAAATGCCCGCGTCCAAAAGACCCGGGCATTTTTCGTTTCAGGGAAACTCTATTCGAGAATGTCCACCGGCATGCCGACTTCCAGGCGGCCGTTGCCGTCATTGACCAGATTCTGTCCGAACATCGCGCCATCCGCGGTTGAGCGATGTTTCTGTAACGTCGCGAACGGCTCGCGATCGGCGCTGCGTTCACCGGTTTGCGGGTCAACAGTGGTCATGATGCAACGCGCGCACGGCTTGACCACGCGGAATTCGATATCGCCGATGCGAATGCGTTTCCATTGGTCCTCGGCGTAAGGCGCGCTGCCTTCGATCACCAGATTCGGACGGAAGCGCAGCATCTCCAGCTCTCGCCCTACCGTTTCCGAGAGGGCCAGCCGCGAGGCTTCGCCGATCAGCAGCAATGGATAACCGTCGGCGAACGCCACTTGATCGTCATCCTTGCCGAACCCCGACTGCGTGGTGCGTGCCCGCTCGAGCGGCATCTGCACCAGACGTGTCGGCTTGCCGAGGAAGTCGCTGACAAACCGCGCGGCTTGATCACCGGCGTCCGGCACCCGCAGGGTGTCACGCCAGATCGTCACACCGCGCAGCTCGGCGTCGGCAGCGGGCAGCGCGACTTCGATAGATCCCTGCTCGGGAGCGCTGAGGGTCAAACCGCCGCCGGCATTCCATAACGCCGACAACTGACTCATCTTCGCTTCGGCACGCTGGGTCAGAAAGCGCCCGCTGGCCTCGTCCACCAGCATCCAGCGTCGGTCGCCCGCCAGCCCGAGCTTGTCCAGCTCAATGCTTTGCAGCATTTCGCCCTTGCCGGATTTCAACGGGTAACGATAAAGCGCGCTCAGACGCAGCATGGCCAGCTCCCTGATGGAAAAACGCCACCCTATACGAGCTTCGATACCGAATCAAAGCCGTCATTAATGTAAGTACAGTTCTGTGGGAGCGAGCCTGCTCGCGAAGAGGCCGGCACATTCACCATCAATGTGTCCGACCCTGCGCTTTCGCGAGCAGGCTCGCACAGGAAGCAAGATGTGCGTGTTTCAGGCCGGCACGGCGTCGAGCATCAAACGCTGGCGCACCACGTCGACCAGTTTGTCCGGCTGGAATTTGGAGAGGAAGTTGTCGCAGCCGACCTTCTTCACCATCGAGTCGTTGAAACTGCCCGATAGCGAGGTGTGCAGCACGACGTACAGGCCACGCAGGCGAGGGTCGTTGCGGATCTCCGTGGTCAGGCGATAGCCGTCCATTTCCGGCATTTCCGCATCGGTGAAGATCATCAGCAGTTTGTCGGTCATGTGCACGCCGGTATCGGCCCAGGCCTTGAGCATGTTCAAGGCTTTCAGACCGTCGCTGGCAATGTGCATCTTCACCCCGAGCTGGCCGAGGGTATCGCGCAATTGCGATAGCGCTACGTTGGAGTCGTCCACCAGCAACACTTCGCGGCCACGGGCGCGCTCCAGTACCGGGTCGTCGAGTTTCTCGCGCGAGACCTTGGCGTTGTACGGGACGATTTCAGCGAGGACTTTCTCGACGTCGATGATCTCCACCAGTTGATCGTCGACCTTGCTGATCGCGGTCAGATAATGCTGGCGGCCAGCACTGGTCGGCGGCGGCAGAATGGCTTCCCAGTTCATGTTGACGATGCGGTCGACACCGCCGACGAGGAAGGCCTGCACCGAACGGTTGTATTCGGTGACGATGATCGTGCTGTTCGGGCCCGGCACCAGTGGGCGCATGCCGATTGCCTGGGACAGGTCGATCACCGGCAGGGTCTGTCCGCGCAGATTGACCACGCCGCAGACGAAGGGATGACGCTGCGGCATCAGGGTCAGCTTGGGCAGTTGCAGCACTTCCTGAACCTTGAACACGTTGATCGCGAACAGCTGGCGTCCGGCCAGGCGAAACATGAGGATTTCCAGGCGATTCTCACCCACCAGTTGCGTGCGTTGGTCTACCGTGTCGAGAATGCCGGCCATCAATGACTCCTGGGCTTGTTCTGATGAATTCACTATGGGGGTTTATCGGCTGCATTCAGCTAATCTTGATTGCTGTAAAGCGCGTCGCTAAAAATGCCATAAACGGCCATTGATGTCACACTGACATCATGCTTTACTGGCAATCGTGATTTCATCTGCTAGATTCATTGCGGCGCGACCTCGGTTTGCACGTTAGGTTCCCGCGCCTAAGGGATTCCCCTAGGATCAATCAGGCCCAACCTGATATTCGCCATTTCCAATAGCCATTACTGTGACGCCATTCTCATTGCATGAACGGAGTCAGGCTATTGTGTGCGATCGCAATTCAGTGGCAACCCACCCTCTGGAACCCCTCGGTCCGTGCACCTGCACCGCCGGGCGCGATCTGCCGACGATTCACGATCGTCGCCACACACGGCCATCCGTCAACCAACACGACGTGGTGGAGATGAACATGCCAATCGACCGTAAAGACTGGGCGCAACGCTTCCCCGAATTTCTGGTCGAGGCCGAAACGCTTCTCGCCAAGTCCGAAGAATGCCTGAGCCATCTGCAACTGATCAGCAATGACAAGGATGCCATCGACTGCATGCTCGGCACTCTGCTGAAGCTGGCCGGCCGCGCCGAAGCCTTGGCACTGGAAGCAATCTCCGAGTTTTCCCTGCACATCTACAGTCTGCTGAATCTGACCCAGGATCGCGTCGACCTGCACGAACAGGCCCTCGATGCCTTGCGAGACTGTTTCACCCTGATGGCATGGCAGCTTGAGCTGGTCGATCATAAAACCGGACAACTGAGCCTTGATGGCAGCGAGCAGACAGCCCTGCTTGAGGCCTTCGCGGCACAAATGGGCCAGGACACGTTCGAGCCGAAGATGATGAGCAAACGTTTGCTCTCTGGGTCTCTGATAGCTCACCAGGCTTGAGAAAACCGGCCGCGAAACTGTCGTAATTGAATAGTGCATACCTGCCAGCGACAATCCGAGGCAAATAATCTGCCCGACCAACGGCTGATTTCCAGATGCCGCCATCAGGGTTTTCCCTGTGTGCTCCCCGAGACACTTCCAGGCAAAATCGAAGTCGTCCAACTACAAAAACTCCAACTTTTTCCAATATGGAACTTGCGTCCACGATCCGGTATTTCCTGACTGAATGGACATATATAGCGACCGCGACCAACGGTATGTTAAGTGGTATTATGCCGCCGGTTAATTACCTGCTGTTTAATGGCACAGTGACTTCAGCGTTTCATTAGCAATGTTACTGCCGGTCAATGATTGCTTAACGAATGCGGTATGAATCAATAACATAATTGACAGTATTTCCACACAGAGATCCGCCAGTCACCGGTCGGTCTGCCCGCAGCGAACATCCATTGGCTCCATCCGTTATGTACGCCAGTCTCAAGTCACTCATTACATGGCCACCTTCTCGGGAAAACGCCCGGCGCTTCACACTTGTTCTGTGTGTTCTGGCGACCTTGGGCAGCCTGCTGGCGTATGTTGTTTCCGCACGCCTTCCCTTGGGATTGCTGGCACTCGACATCGCCGCCACCGCGTGCGTCTGGGTGCAATATCGCTTGTCGCGCAAATCGATCAAGTTTCAGCCACAAGAGTTGGCTGATCGACTGCTGCAAGTCCAGGAAAACGAACGACATCGCCTCAGCCGTGAATTGCACGACGATATCGGCCAGTTGCTCACCGCCGCCAAGCTGCAAAGTGACTGGCTCAAACGCCGCCTGCCGGAAGATTTGCAGGAACAATGCAAGGTCCTCTGCGACACGCTGGATGAAACCCTGAACAAGGTGCGTGACGTCTCGGCGATTCTCAATCCACGTCAATTGACCAGTCTGGGCCTCGAAGCCAGCCTGCGTGCGCACTTGCTCAAGACACTGGCCAACACGCCGGTCAACTGGAGTCTCGACTGCCAGCAGCGGCTCAACGGCATCCCCGAGGAAATGGCCGTCGCCGCGTTTCGCATTGCCCAGGAAGCCGTGACCAACATCCTCCGGCACGCACAGGCAAAAAACCTGTTGATTCGGGTACAGCGATTGCCGCAAGGTCTGACGCTGTTGATCAGTGATGACGGCCTGGGTTTTGCCCCGGCTGCCGACCCGGCCAGAGAAGGTCAACGCGGCATGGCCGGAATGGCCGAGCGTATCGAACAACTGGGCGGCACGTTGAATGTCGTCAGCGAGCCGGGCAAAGGCACTCGAATCGAAGCACTATTCCCGTGGGCGCCTCGGGCACTCGAACGGGCCAGTACGAATAAGGTTATGCGTTGACTTGTAACTTACTTCTAGTGGATGACCACTCGCTGATCAGAGCCGGCGTGCGCGCTCTGGTACTGGATATTCCCGGTTACGCGGTAATCGGCGAAGCCAGTGATGGTTCGCAATTGCTTGAAATGGTCGAGCAATTGGTTCCTGACATCGTATTGCTGGATATCTCAATGAGAGAAACCGGCGGCCTGGAAGCGCTGCAACGGCTCAAGCGCGTGCGGCCGCAGAGCAAAGTGCTGATTCTGTCGATGCACACCGATCCGGCGCTGATCATGCAGGCGCTGGAGTCCGGTGCCCATGGCTACCTGCTCAAGGACACCACGGCCACCGAGCTCGAGCACGCGCTGGAAGCCCTGCGCAACAACGAACGCTACCTCAGCCCGGCCATCGCTCATACGGTGATCAATCAGGCACTGACGCGAAACCAGAAAAGCCAGCCGGACATCGCCGATTCGCACAATCTGACCGCGCGCCAGCTGGAAATCCTTCGCCTGATCGTGCGCGGCAAATCGACCCGGGAAATTGCCAACGGCCTGGGCTTAAGCGTCAAGACCGTGGAAACCCACCGCGCGCAGATCATGAAACGCCTGCAAATCTACGACGTGGCGGGTCTGGTGCTGTTCGCTGTGCGTGAACAGATCATCAGCCTTGATGACTGATTGACGGTTGTTGGCCCAATAACGGCGAGTCCTTCGGCAGATGCACCTGCAACGCTGCAGGTTTCGCAACAAATCGCAGACTGTCGCCTTCCAGCGGCTCGCCATCGAGATTGATGCTCAGCCCTTCGGCGACCTTGATCTCGACCCACGGCAATCGCGCTCGCACAAACATATTGTCGAGGCCGAAGCCCTCGCTCAGCAGATTCTTCAACGTGCCGACCAGCTCCTGCGGTGCTGGCAAAATGCTGATATCCAGCAAACCATCGTCGACTCGCGCCTCGGGGCACAGCACATGGCCGCCACCCGCCTGCCGTCCGTTGCCGATTCCCAGTGCGAGCAGTTCACCCTGCCAATGAAAATCCGGGCCTTGCAACTCGCCGTAAGCGGCATGCAGCTCGCTGAACCGGGTCAGGCCGGTAAACAGATAAGCGGCGCCGCCCAAAACCTTTTTCAAGTCTTCCGAAGTATTGGCGGTCACCTGGCTGCCGAATCCGCCGGTCGCCATGTTCAGGAAAATCTGCCCGCCCACCTCGCCCAAGTCGATATCCGAGGGCTGAACGTCCAGTAGCTCAAGGGCTTCGGCTGGCTCCAGGGAAATACCGGCGGCACGGGAAAAATCGTTGGCGGTGCCCAGCGGCAGGAGGATTAGACTGGCTTTTTGCGGATGCTGCGCCAGCGCTTCGGCAATATCGCGCAAGGTGCCATCACCGCCACCGGCGATGATTTTGCTGTAGCCGGCCGCCAACGCTTCCTCGACCAGACGCTGGGCGTCGCCGGCCTCCCAGGTCACTCGCACAGCCAGCTCCCAGCCTTGCTCACGCTTGGCTTCGACGGCAGCGCGGACATCCTCGTTGAGTGCCTGTTTGCCATGCAAGATCAGCAGTGCCCGGCGTTCACTCATAACGTCACTCCAAGAATTGAAATCGATTGAAACATCTTGACCACTGTGCGCCTTAAAAAAGCCACCGAGCTGGCAATTAATTCTTCGTCCAACTGCTGGCGTCCTACACAGCGGTATTTTTTCTTACGAAACAAGAGGAATCGGCTTAATTGACCCCGCCCACCCCATGGGTCACCGTGTGCCGGCAGCACCAACTTTCAACTCAATAACACAAGGATGTGCCGGTAATGAACGGATACCCCGCGATTCATTTCCATGAATCGAGCAATGGAATAATCAGCAAGCGTGCAGTTGCTACGACCAGCGAGTACTTCCATGCGCAACCATGAAACCAAGGCACCGGTGAGCCCGGTCGCCGCTCTCGCCGAAAGTCGTGCCAGCAAGAAACCAGACTTCTGTAACAGCGCCAAGACCCCTGGAGAGTTTGATATGGAACCCCGAGTCAGCGAGCTGGAGACTCACTTCAAATACATGCGCCGCGACATGGACGAAGTGCTCAATGATGTGCGGACGATCAAACACCGTCTGGCGTATTCGGCGGGTGCCACCGCTGTCATCCTTGGACTGCTGGGATGGGTGGCCAACAGCCGATTCGACCAGTTGGTGACGTTGATCAGCAACTGACCGAATCATTCGTTGCACGCGCCGTGCGTATCAGCCGACGCGTGCATGGACGAGATGGCCTACCCCAGAAGGTCACTGAGGGGAATGAAGCTCACTTCATCACCCTCGCTCAGCGTGCGGCCCTCTCGGACTTCCACCAACCCGTCGGCCCACGCCGCGCTACGCAGCACACCCGAACTCTGGTTGCGGTAAATGATTGCGCGCCCCTGCTCCAAACGCCCGCGCAAATATTCACGACGGTTGCCGGCCACCGGCCAGACAAAGCCTGCTGGCACTGCAAACTTGAGCGGCTCGACATCTTGCACACCCAGGCGTCGCAACAGATAAGGCCGCGTCAGCAAGGCGAACGTCACCAGCGTAGAGGCGGGATTGCCGGGCAGGCCAATCACCGGCACGTTGCGGAAATGACCGAACGTCAATGGTTTTCCCGGCTTGATGGCCAGCTTCCACAAGGCCAGTTCGCCTTCTTCACGCAGGGCAATGCCGAGGAAATCCGCCTCACCGACCGAGACACCGCCGGTAGACAGAATCAGATCGACGTCTTGTAATTCGCCCAGCCGCGCCCGCGTGGTGGGCAGATCGTCCGGGAGAATTCCGCCATCAATCACTTCACAACCCAGACGCTGCAGCCAGCTGCACAAAAGCACGCGGTTGCTGTTATAGATCTGGCCCGGCCCCAATGCCTGACCGGGTTCAACCAGTTCGTCCCCAGTGGACAGAACCGCCACCCGCGGCTTGCGCACGACGTTAACCCCGGCACAGCCAAGCGAAGCAGCCAGGCCTTGCTCAATCGGTCCGAGCCGGGTTCCAGCTTGCAGCACCAATTCGCCGACCGTGGTTTCCTGCCCTTGCGGACGAATGTTCTGCCCGGCTTTCAAAGGTTCAAGAAAGCGCACTCGGCCGTCGGCCTGAACTTCGGCGTTTTCCTGCATCTCGACACAGTCGGCACCCGGCGGCAGCGGTGCCCCGGTGAAGATGCGTGCGCAGGTGCCTGGTTCCAAAGGTTGTGGAGATCGCCCGGCGAAGACCTTTTGACTGACCGGCAGCGGCTCGCCTTGCCAATCCGCCAGGTTCAAGGCGTAGCCGTCCATGGCGCTGTTCGGCCATGGCGGCAGATCCAGCGTCGAGATCAGATCTTCCGCCAGCACCCGCCCTTCGACTTGAGCCAGCGGCAAGTGCTCGCGCTCGACAATGCGCGACGCATCGGCCATGGCCAGCAAACGCTCGAGCGCCGTTTCGACAGGCAGCAAACTGCCGGTCTTGCCCGGCTTACCCACGGGATTCACAAGGCGCCGCCTGCTTCAGATGGGTGACGAAGTTGCAGGGACGATGACGGGCGTCCAGTTGCTCAGCGAGAATGCCGTCCCAACCGGTGCGCACTGCATTGGTCGAACCCGGCAGGCAGCACACCAGCGTGCCGTTGGCCAAGCCTGCCAAGGCACGGGACTGCACGGTCGAAGTGCCGATATCGGCCACGGAAATCTGGCGGAACAGTTCGCCGAATCCGTCGACCTGTTTGTCGAGCAGGCATGCCACCGCTTCCGGCGTGCTGTCACGCCCGGTGAAGCCGGTGCCGCCGGTGATCAACACAACCTGAACCACATCGTCGGCAATCCAGTTGGCGACTTGCGCACGGATTTTGTAGAGATCATCTTTAAGCAAAACCCGCTCGGCCAGCGCGTGACCGGCCGCGATCAAGCGATCAACGAAGACCTGGCCGGAGGTATCGGTTTCCAGGGTTCGGGTGTCGCTGACAGTCAGCACCGCAATATTGAGCGGCACGAAAGGTACATCAGCCTTGGCTTTCATAGGCTCTTCCAGTTGTAGGGGAAACAGCCCGGTGTTATATCACAGCGGCTCATTTTTCCGCCGCCCCTCTGGAGAGTCGTCATGCCCTCGAACAACCCATTGCCACCCTGCTCCGTCCTGCTTCTGGCCGGTGGACGCGGTCAACGCATGGGCGGTCAGGACAAGGGCCTCATCGAGTGGCTGGGCGAGCCGTTGATCGCGCATCTGCAGCGCAAGGTGCTGCCGCTGACCGACGATCTGATCATCTCGTGCAACCGCAATCGCGAGCGTTATGCCGGGTTTGCCGATCAGTTGGTAATGGATGATGAAGGCGATTTCCCCGGGCCGCTGGCCGGTATTCGTGCAGGACTGAAAGCGGCGCGCCATGCGCATTTGCTGGTGTTGCCATGCGATGTGCCGCGAATCGACACGGCGTTGCTGGAAGACATGCTGACCACTGCCGATCTGCAACGTGAAAAACCTTTAATGCTGCGCCACGGCGAGCACTGGGAACCGCTGTTGTGCGTGATTCCGGTGGCGCTGTTGCCAGCGTTCGAAGCAGCCTGGAATGCAGGCGAGCGCAGCCCGGGGCGGGTAATGCGCAGCCTCGGCGCCGGCGCATTGCAATGCCCTGACAACGACCCGCGACTGGCCAACCTCAACACCCCCGAATTGTTACATCTGCACAACACTGTGTCAGACTGACATTATCCAAGGAACTCTCACGCCTTGTTTACGTCTCAAGCTCAGTAACCAGAAGATTTCCCATTCGGAGACACACTCATGACTCAACGGACCCTCGCCACTTTCATGCTCGCACTGGGCCTGGCAACCCTCGCAGGTTGCTCCTCGCCAACAGTGATCACCTTGAATGACGGTCGCGAAATCCAGGCCGTCGACACCCCGAAATACGATGATGATTCGGGCTTCTACGAGTTCCAGCAGCTGGACGGCAAAGAGACCCGCATCAACAAGGATCAGGTTCGTACCGTTAAAGAGCTGTAAGGCTCCGCGTCGTTACCGGATACAGAAAAGCCCGCATTGTCATGCGGGCTTTTTCATGGGCGCTCGGAAAGCAGTTTCAGCATTACCACTGCAAGGTGATTTGACTCTCGAACTCCCGCAATTCCCCGGTCACCGGGTCAATGAAGCGCAGGCCCTGCGCAAGCAGCTTCAACGGGTTGGCGTAGTCGTCCTCGACATCTTTCAACACAGTCGGATAAAACGGATCGTTGCAAATACTCGCTCCCAGCGCCGTCATGTGCACCCGCAGCTGATGCTTTTTGCCGGTCACGGGATACAGGCCATAGCGCCACAGATCACCATTTTTCTCACGCACTTCGACCGCCGTTTCGGTATTGCAGGCGCCAGGCCCTTCTTGCATACGGAAAAACGGCTCGCCATCGATCAAACGGCTCTTGTGCACCAAAGGGAAATCCAGCTCGGGCAGCGCCGGGGCGATCGCTTCGTAGCGCTTGTCGATCTGCCGGGTCGGGAACAATGACTGATAGGCCGAGCGGGTCTGCGGATTGGCCGAGAAGATCACCAGCCCTGCGGTGTGCCGGTCAATGCGGTGCAGCGGCACCAGATGCGGATTGTCCAGCCGACGGATCAGCCGCCGCAGCAGGGTTTGTTCGACATATTCTCCGGCCGGGGTGACTGGCAGAAAGTGAGGTTTGTCGGCCACCACCAAGTGTTCATCGGCATAGAGAATCGACTCGAGAACCGGGATCGGCTTTTCGTCCGGCACCTCACGAAAGTAATGAATGCGCAGCCCTTCCCTGTACGGCAAGTCCAGCGCAATTGGCTGGCCCTGCGCATCCAGCACCCGTCCGCGAGCAATCCGGTCAAGCCACTGTTCGCGGCCGATGGCACTGAAGTGCTCGCACAGGCAATCGAGTACCGTCAGCCAGGAACCGGGCGGCAGGTACAAGGTGCTGGCCTGATTGTGCGCAGCGGAAAATACGGGACTGGACATACGAAACAGAATTCCTCAATGCAAGCCGGCATTATCCAACAGTGAGGCAAAGCCACCTAGCGCAGTTTCATCAGGCCGGAATCGACTTGAGGGCCGCCGCTTCGGTGAACTCCTTCAGCCAGCGCAACACATCGACCGCTTCCCAACGCCCTGGATCGTACAACGCGTATAACAGTCCCTGATAACCGACCACATCCAGCTGCTTGTGATAACCGGCGCGTTGAAAAAGGGCTTCGATTTCGGCAAAGCAGGTATTGAAATGCAGCTTGTTGAATGGCGTCTTGCCTTCCGTGACCAGCCCGTCCAGGCGCAATTCGAGGACGGCCTCGCGCACCACGTCCACCGACATCCGGTTAACGCTGCTCTTCAACTGTTCGACATTGACCACGGTTCATCCCTCTGACTCGATTGCTGTATGGACATACAGTAACCGAAGAATTCAGCGAGCGCCAACGCAAGGATGTATCGCTGCGACCAGCGGAAGGATCAAGGCAAAATCAACAGCCTAAAAATGCCACTACCTGGTCGCCACTGAACGGCCAATCCAGCTCAGCGCCAGTGTCGACCCGCCGCAGTACCGGGATGCGCAAGCTGTATTTTTCGAACCACGATTCGTCTTCGGTGATGTCCACCAATTCAACCAGCAGACCATGCTCGACGAAGGGCATCAGCTCGGCTTCGGCAACTTCACACAGATGACACCCGAGGGTGCCGAACAGCTGACATTCAGGAGGCATGACGGCATTACCGGAAAACAAGTGAGCCCATTCTAGGACGCCACTAAACCCTCGTCGACCCGGCGCCGCCCAAAGGACCCAGCGCTCCCGGCGCAAAATCCTGACGCAAATCATTCAGCGCAAATTGCAAATGCGTCATCCTCGCGGACTTTTTGCCTCTACGCTTCAGAGGCCAACGCCCTGACAGCGGAGTGTCCCGTGTTTGCAAATCT
Organism: Pseudomonas sp. Sample_20; assembly: GCF_004307585.1. Classification (NCBI taxonomy): domain Bacteria; kingdom Pseudomonadati; phylum Pseudomonadota; class Gammaproteobacteria; order Pseudomonadales; family Pseudomonadaceae; genus Pseudomonas; species Pseudomonas sp. Sample_20. The sequence continues at coordinate 64,596 of NZ_RCOA01000073.1, forward strand.
GTTGATCATCCTCGCCTCATCCCTGGTGGTGATTGCCCTGTTCCGGCGCCTGCGACTGCCGCCGGTGCTGGGTTACCTGTGCGTGGGATTACTGGTCGGGCCGAACGCATTCGACTGGGTCAACGAGAGCGAACATCTGCCCGATGTCGCCGAGCTGGGCGTGGTGTTTCTGCTGTTTTCGCTGGGTCTGGAGTTCTCCCTGTCGAAGATGATTGCGCTGCGTCAGGTGGTGTTTCGCCTCGGCAGTCAGCAAGTGCTGATCAGCACAGCGCTGCTCGGCACACTGTTGATGGGCCTGGGCATGCCGCTGATGCCGGCGCTGTTGCTCGGTGCAGGGTTATCGCTGTCATCCACGGCGATCGTGACCAAGGAGCTGGGCAGTCTTGGTGAAGTATTCAGCAGCCACGGCCAGAACGCGGTCGGCGTGTTGCTGTTTCAGGACGTTGTCGCGGTATTGCTGCTGACACTGGTTCCGGTCTTCGCCGGCACCAGCGAGCAGGCCTGGTACTGGGCCTTGCCGTTGACCCTGGGCAAAACCGTGGTGCTTTTCTTCGGCCTGCTGCTCGCCAGTCGCTGGTTATTGCCACGGCTGTTTCATGAGGTGGCGGCTTCGCGCTCTGCGGAGCTGTTCGTCCTGCTGGCGCTGGTAATCGTGCTGCTGACTGCCTGGCTCACGCACTTGTTGGGGCTGTCGCCTGCACTCGGCGCTTTCCTCGCCGGCATGTTGCTCGGGGAAAGCCATTACCGGCACCAGATCGAAGCCGACATCCGGCCCTTTCGCGACATTCTGCTCGGCGTGTTCTTCGTCAGCATCGGCATGCTGATCGACCTGCAATTGTTTGTCAGTCACAGCCTGTTGATCATCGGCCTGACGCTGGGCCTGATGCTGATCAAAGGCATCGTGGTCGCGCTGCTGGTGAAGTGGCGCGGCAGTGACAGCGAAACCGCATGGCGCAGCGGTCTCGCCTTGGCCCAGGGCGGGGAGTTCTGTTTTGCCTTGATGGCGCAGATGCAGCAGAACAGCCTGTTGCCGGCCGAACCGGGCGCCCTGCTGCTCGCGGCGACGTTCTGTTCGATGCTGCTCACGCCACTGCTTTTGCGTGCGGCGCCGCGCATCGCCGCCGTGCTGCACCGCAAGCCCAATCAGGAAGCGCAGATCGAACAAATCAGCGCGCTCAACGCCGACCTCGACCAGCACGTGGTGATCTGCGGCTACGGTCGCGTCGGCCAGTCCATCGGCCGCTTCATGGGCAATGCCGGGCAAGCCTATGTTGCGCTGGACAACGATCCGGTGCGGGTGCAGGAAGCCGCATCTGCGGAAAGCGACGTACATTACGGCGACTCGGCGCGTGGCGATCTGCTTACTGCGGTTGGCCTGTTGCGCGCCAGGCTGCTGGTGATTGCCGTGGATCAAAGTGACGTGGCGTTGCGCATTCTGCGCGAAGCCCGGCGACTCAACCGACAGGTGCCGATTCTGGTACGCACCCGTGACGACAGCCAATCGGCGGAACTCAGAGCCGCCGGCGCCACCGAGGTGGTGCCGGAGCTTCTGGAGTCGAGCCTGATGCTCGCTTCACACGCGCTGATCATGCTCGGCCTGCCCGCGCACAAAGTGCAGGAGAAGGTCGATCAAGTGCGTATCGATCGCTATCGCCTGCTCCACGGTTTCTATCCCGGAGCCAATGATGAGGAAATCTAGTCCTGACTCACCGCGCCGATCTTGTGCAGCGACAGGTCGGCGCCGTAATACTCTTGTTCCTGACTCAGGCGCAGCCCATGCAATGCCTTGATCGCGCCGTAGACGACGAAGCCTCCGACCAGCGCGACCGCGACGCCAAGCGTAGTGCCGATCAACTGGCTGATCAGGCTGACACCGCCCAGGCCACCCAGCACAGACTGACCGAAGATGCCGCAGGCAATCCCGCCCCACACGCCACACAAACCATGCAGCGGCCAGACACCCAAGACATCATCGATACGCCATTTGACTTGCGCAGCGGTAAAGCACCAGACAAACAAGGCTCCGGCAATCGCGCCCGTTACCAGCGCACCGACCGGATGCATCAGGTCGGATCCGGCACAAACCGCCACCAATCCCGCCAACGGACCGTTATGCAGAAAGCCCGGGTCATTGCGCCCAACGATCAACGCCGCGACGGTACCGCCGACCATGGCCATCAGCGAGTTGACCGCGACCAGGCCACTGACGCCTTGCAGCGTCTGCGCGCTCATCACGTTGAAGCCGAACCAGCCGACAATCAGGATCCACGAGCCCAGTGCGAGAAACGGAATGCTCGACGGCGCGAACGCGACCAGGCGTCCATCGCGATAGCGACCATTGCGCGGGCCGAGCAGCAGAACAGCGGCCAACGCCAGCCAACCGCCCACGGCATGCACCACCACCGAGCCGGCGAAATCATGGAATGCCGCGCCAAACTGCGCCGTCAGCCAACCTTGCAAGCCGAAGTTGCCGTTCCAGATCAGCCCTTCGAAAAACGGATAGATAAACGCCACGATCAGCGCCGTCGCGCACAACTGCGGGACGAAACGCGCGCGCTCGGCAATGCCGCCGGAAATGATCGCCGGGATGGCGGCAGCGAAGGTCAGCAGAAAGAAAAACTTCACCAGTCCATAGCCATGGTCAGCCGTGAGCACCGCTGCCGGTTGCATGAAGGTGACGCCATAGGAGATCCAATAGCCTATAAAGAAATAGGCCAGGGTCGAGACGGCGAAGTCGCTGAGGATTTTCGCCAGCGCGTTGACCTGGTTCTTCTGCCGGACCGTGCCGACCTCCAGAAAGGCGAAACCGGCGTGCATCGCCAGTACCATCACCGCACCGATCAGAATGAACAACGTGTTGGAGCTGTGAACCAGCGTGTCCACAGCGCTTTGCAGATTTTCCATGAGGAGGCAGACCCAAGGCTAAAAGGCACCAAAGCGGTTCATGCGGGCATTTCATGCACCAAATTACGACTCATCAGTCATACAACCGCAGGGTTGATGAACTGATTTGGCGCATATATCGATGCCCGATCACAAACGGCTAGCAAATGAATTAGAGTTTTTCTGCTCGGACGCCCGGCAACAGCGCACATACGCCGAGCGACGCACCACGACACAGCAAAAGTTGTACCAGGCATTTGCACTGAACCTTCGCGCAAGGCTCATACTCGAACGCTTCAAAGCCACCTACGGAGATCCACCCATGGCCAGCATCAAGGCAAAGACTGCTCAAGAAATCCTGATGAACGACTTCCAGACTCTGGTTGCCGACACCGAACGCCTGCTTGAGCACACCAAGACCCTCGCGGGTGATCAGGCCGATGAGCTGCGTGCCCAGATTCATGACAGCCTGCTGCGTGCCCGGGAAACCCTGAAGGTGACCGAAGACACGCTGCGTGAGCGCGGTCAGGCGGCCGTAACCGCTACTGAAGACTATGTGTCGGCCAACCCATGGCAGTCGGTGGGCATCGCTGCCGGCGTCGGCTTTCTGATCGGCCTGCTGGCAACTCGGCGCTGATCATGTCGATCGGTGAATCCGGCCCGACTGCGGGCACCGCCTCCTCCACGCGTCGTCTCGGCGCTGCCGTTCTGGGCCTGCTGCACAGTCATGTCGAACTGTTCGGCATCGAACTGCAGGAGCAGAAATCACGCACTGTCAGCCTGCTGCTGTTCGCCGGCCTGGCGCTGGTGTTTGCCCTGCTGTTGCTGGTAGGTCTGTCGACGCTGGTGATGATCATCTTCTGGGACACCTACCGCCTGGCAGCGATCATCGGCCTGTGCGTGTTTTATACACTGGCGTCGATCTTCTGCGGCCTGCGCCTCAAAGCGGCGATTTTCGATGAGTCCTCACCTTTCCACGGCACGCTCGAAGAGCTGGCCAACGACCGGGAGCGTCTGCTGCCATGAGCCTGCCTGAACTTCCGCACAACAGCTCGCGCCGGGAAATGCGCAAGGCGCTGATCCGCCTGCGCATGGAAATGCACCGTCAGGAAATCCGCCACGAGACCGCGCAAGTGTTGCAACCGTTGCAGCGCATGCGTGGCATGAAGCAGAACGTGCAGGACGGTTTTGGCATCAAGCACGCGCCGTTGTGGGGCGTGGCGGCGGTGACGCTGCTGGGTTTCCTCACCGGCAAAGGCTCGAAACGCAGCAGTGGTGGCGGTTTGACTCGACTGCTGCGTCTGGGCACGACGCTTGGGCCGCTGATCAGACTGGTCATGCACAGCTCGGGCAAACGCTGAAGCGCCCATCTGGCTACATTCTTGCAATAGCGCCGGGATGAATCTCCTTATCGGGAGATTCCATCCCGCGTGCCTATCCGGCAAGCGCGGCCAAACCAAAAACAAGATTAAGGACTTGCCGTGATCGACGGGCAACCGCTCGCCTGTTTTCAGCCTTTCATCGATACCGCCACCGGCCGCATTGCAGGCGTCGAAGCATTGGGTCGCCTGCGTCAGAGCGATGGTCAACTGACCTCGGTAGGACCGTTGTTCGCCGATCCGCGCACGCCGGCCACTGCCTTGCGCCGTCTCGACCGGCAAATCCGTGATCACGCCCTCAGCCGCCTGCATGAAGCGCCGGCCGAGTGGTTTCTCAGTCTGAACATGTCGCCACGCTGGATCAGCCGCCTGCGCGCCGATCAAGCGCTGCCAAGCCTCAAACAACTGGCGCGACACCAGGTTGATCCGCAGCGCATCGTTTTCGAAATCACCGAACTGGGCGGTAACAGCGAACGCTTGGCCCACGTGGTCGGGCGCTACCGTGACGCAGGGGCAAGAATCGCCATTGATGATTTTGGCGCAGGCTATTCGCAGCTGGATCGGGTACTGGCCCTGCAACCGGACATTCTCAAGCTCGACATGCGCCTGTTTCAGGCTGCTGCCCTCGGCGGACCGAGCAGCGATGTGGTCAAGGCTCTCGCCCAGATGGCCGAGAAAACCGGCTGCTGGATCATCGCCGAAGGCGTCGAAACCGAAGCGCAGCTGAATTTCGCGCTGGAGTGCGGCTCGCGCTATGTGCAGGGATTTCTCTTCGCCCGGGCACAAGAAGAATTCTTCGCTACCGATGCCTTCGTTGCGCATTTCGCGCAATTGCGGCAACGCTACGTGAAGCAGAAACTCAGCGAGCGCGGGCGGCTGATGCAAATGCGTCAGCAGCTCAGCGAGCTGATGGCGATTCTGCAGCAATGGGCGCAGGCCCGGGCGCCGCTCAGCGCCTTGCCGCAATTGCAGGCGTTTCCCTGGCTGCTGCGCTTTTATCAGTGCGACCGCCACGGCACGCAACTGACGCCCAACCTCGAATGGCGCCATGACGGCTGGTTCGCCGATGACCGCTATCTGGGACACAACTGGTCGTGGCGACCGTACTTCTATCATCTGCTGGCCGAAGGCTGGGAAGAACGCCGCCTGACCCTGTCGAACACTTATCGCGATGCCACCAGCAACCAGTATTGCCTGACTGCGGGGCAGTTTTTCGATAACGGCGAACGGCTGTTGCTGATCGATATCGATGCGGCGGGTCTGTAGTTCCGCTTGCAGGCGCGCAGCCGAACCGGGAAGCTAGGGTGATCAGTCACCAGACGGAGAGAATCAGCCTTGGATTGGCCTACCCTGCTCAACCGCGAACGCCTCGGCAAGCCGCTGCACAGCCCGCAAGAACTCGGCCGCAGCCCTTTTCACAAAGACCATGACCGCATCATTTTCTCCGGTGCCTTCCGCCGCCTCGGGCGCAAGACCCAAGTGCACCCGGTCACCAGCAACGATCACATTCACACCCGCCTGACCCACTCGCTGGAAGTCAGCTGCGTCGGCCGCTCGCTGGGCATGCGTGTCGGTGAAACCTTGCGCAGCGCGCTGCCAGACTGGTGCGACCCGGCCGACCTCGGCATGGTCGTGCAATCGGCTTGCCTGGCGCATGACATCGGCAACCCGCCGTTCGGCCATTCCGGCGAAGACGCCATCCGCCACTGGTTCCAGCAAGCCGCCGGGCGCGGCTGGCTGGACGGCATGAGCGAGGCCGAGCGTGGTGATTTCCTCAATTTCGAAGGCAATGCTCAAGGCTTTCGCGTGCTTACGCAGCTGGAATATCACCAGTTCGACGGCGGCACGCGCCTGACCTACGCGACGCTGGGCACCTATCTGAAGTACCCGTGGACCGCGCGCCACGCCGACTCCCTCGGCTACAAGAAACACAAGTTCGGCTGCTATCAGAGCGAGCTGCCGCTGCTCGAACAGATCGCTCACAAGCTCGGCCTGCCGCAAATCGAAGACCAGCGCTGGGCACGCCATCCGTTGGTGTACTTGATGGAGGCGGCCGATGACATCTGCTATGCGCTGATCGATCTCGAAGACGGTCTGGAAATGGAGTTGCTCGAATACGCCGAAGTCGAGTCACTGCTGCTCGGTCTGGTCGGCGACGATTTGCCGGAAACCTATCGCCAGCTCGGCCCGCAGGATTCCCGGCGGCGCAAACTGGCGATCCTGCGCGGCAAGGCCATCGAGCACCTGACCAACGCGGCGGCGCGGGCATTTGTCGAACAACAGGATGCTCTGCTCGCCGGCACGCTGCATGGCGATCTGGTCGAACACATGCACGGGCCGGCGAAGCGCTGCGTGTTGAACGCCAAGGACATCGCGCGCAAGAAAATCTTTCAGGACAAACGCAAGACCCTGCATGAGATCGGCGCGTACACGACGCTGGAGATCCTGCTCAATTCGTTCTGCGGCGCCGCGCTGGAGCAGCACAACGGTCGCACGCCGTCGTTCAAGAGCCGGCGCATCCTCGATTTGCTTGGCAACAATGCGCCGGATCCGCAGGGTTCGTTGCACAGCTCGTTTCTGCGCATGATCGATTTCATCGCCGGCATGACCGACAGTTACGCCAGTGACATGGCACTGGAAATGACCGGGCGTTCAAGCCACTGAGTCTGGTGGGGTCAGCCGGTCACTGATCTGACCGGCTGACCACCATGAGAGTTTTCGCTGAATGCCCCTGTGAACCAGGTGAGATTCAACTACGCTTGACCCATTAACCCGATCAAATAAACACCGCTAATTAAACGCAACTTTAAACATCGACAAATAATTGAATATCAATATTGGCCTTCGGATCATTTCAATCTTCGGCCAATTGATTGCTCGCCCTTCCTTACGCCGAACCTAATTTCAACGTAGTCTCTTTCCTCATTACGCGTAGGATTAATCCGATAACGTAGTCGCGACACTACCAGTCCATGCGAGTGCTCGTGCATCTGAGCTAAGGTGCGCGCTTTATTCATGCTTGCATGGGACTCTATTTATGAACTCCGTTTTTATTGTGGACGATCATCCGGTGATTCGCCTCGCCGTGCGAATGCTCCTGGAACATGAAGGCTACAAGGTCGTCGGCGAGACCGATAACGGTGTCGATGCCATGCAGATGGTCCGTGAATGCATGCCCGACCTGGTCATTCTCGATATCAGCATCCCCAAGCTGGACGGCCTCGAAGTGCTGGCCCGCTTCAACACCATGGGTTCCAATTTCAAGATTCTGATTCTGACGGCGCAGTGTCCTACGCTGTTCGGTATCCGCTGCATGCAATCCGGTGCATCGGGATATGTCTGCAAGCAGGAAGACCTGAGCGAATTGGTCAGCGCAATCAAAGCGGTACTTTCCGGTTACAACTACTTTCCCAGTCAGGCACTTAATCCGGTTCGCGCCGACGACACTCGATACGCTGAACTTGAACTGTTCAAATCCGTTAATGATCGCGAGCTGATGGTATTGCAGTTATTTGCACAAGGACGCACCAATAAGGAAATTGCCAAGGGCATGTTTCTTAGCAACAAGACCGTCAGTACCTACAAAAAGCGCCTGATGCAAAAACTCAAAGCCAGATCCCTTGTAGAACTTATCGAGATGGCCAAACGCAACGCACTCGTGTGAGACCCCACATGCCCAGCCGTCTGAAGGACTACCTGATCACCTTGAGCGCCGTTCTGTATCTGAGCGCCAATGCCCTCGCCGCGCCAAGCGCTTCACCGGACTATGCGTTGCTCAGCCGCTCGGCCACCGAGGCTGTTCAAACTGTCCTGCAGCCGTCACAACGGCAATGGCTGCAGACTCGCAGCGAACTGAAACTGGGTACCTCCGCACCTGATTACCCGCCATTCGACATGACCGTCAGTGGCCAGGACTACGAGGGACTGACCGCCGATTACGCTGGGATTCTCGGTCAGGCCACCGGTTTGCCGATTCGCGTGCAACGCTTTCCCTCGCGCGAGGCTGCAATTCGCGCCTTGCTCGATGGCCAGATCGACCTGCTTGGCACAGCCAACGGCTACGAAGCAGGCAATGCCAACCTCGCGCTTTCCAGACCCTATGCGGTCGATCAGCCGGTACTGGTAACCCGCGAGGACGAAACCCGCTCGCTGACCGAAGGCCTCGCCGGGCTGCGCCTGAGCATGGTGTATCACTACCTGCCGGTGCCCGAGATCAAAGCGCTGTATCCCAAAGCGCTGATCACCTGCTATCCGTCCTACCAGAACGCAATCAACGCGGTGGCCTTCGACCAGGCCGATGTGTTTCTCGGCGACACCCTCTCCACCCATTACATGATCAACAAGGGCTATCTCAACAATGTCCGTATGGCCAACTTCGGCAAGCAGGAAGCCCATGGCTTCAGCTTCGCCGTGCGGCGCAGCAATCCGCAGCTGCTGGGCATCATCGACACGGTGCTCGCAGCGATCCCGAGCAGTCAGCGCGACGACATCGCCAAGCGCTGGAGCGCCGGCAGCGACCTGCTGCTCACTGACAGAAAACTGCAGCTGACAGATCGTGAGGAAAACTGGCTCAAGCAGCATCCCGTCGTCAGCGTGGTGGTCAATGAAGCTTACGCACCGTTGACCTTCTTCGACAGCGCCGGCAATTTCCGCGGCATCAGCGCCGACCTGCTCGAGCTGATCCGCTTGCGTACCGGCCTGCGTTTCGAGGTTCAGCGCAGCCGCAACGATGCGGAAATGATCAGGCAGATCGACAATCACAAGGCCGATCTGATTGCCGCCCTGCTGCCCAGCGCCGAACGTGAAAAAAACCTGAGTTTCAGTCGCCCGTATCTGGAAAATTCCTACGTGCTGCTGACCCGCAAAAGCGCCGACAGCCCGACCAATCTAGGCCAACTCAAAGGCAAGCGTCTGGCGATCGCCCAAGGCAATCCGCTGGTCGCCTACTTGCATGAGAATTTTCCGGGCATCGAACTGATCGAAACCCCCGACACGTTCAGCGCCGTGTCGATGCTGGCCGACAACCATGTCGACGGTGCGGTGAACTCGCTGGTGATCGCCAACTATTTCATCTCCTCGCGCATATTCGATCGGCCACTGCAAATCACCACCACGATCGGCACCAGTCAGGCAGCCTTCTCGCTGGCGACCGCCCGTGACAACACCGAACTGGCCTCGATCATCAACAAGGCGCTGCTGAGCATCGCTCCCGAGGAGCTCGGCGTGATCAACGGCCGCTGGCGCGGTTACTCCACGGCATCACAGAACATCTGGCAAAACTACCAGCGCCTGTTCTACCAAGTGGTCGCAGCCGCCGGTCTGATCCTGTTGCTGTTGTTGACCTGGAACGCCTACATGCGCCACCAGATAAAACAACGCCAGGCTGCCGAACGAGCACTGAACGATCAACTGGAGTTCATGCGCTCGCTGGTCAACGGCACGCCGCACCCGATCTACGTGCGAGATCGCCAGGGTCTGCTGCAAAGTTGCAACGACAGTTATCTCGAAGCGTTCAACGCCAGACGCGAGGACATCATCGGCAAAGGCGTGATGCAGGGCACCCTGAGCAACGCATGCGAGGCCGAGGCATTCCAGGCCGATTACCAGAGAGTCATTGCCGAAGGCACTCCGTTGATCCTCGACCGGCCCCTGCACATCGGCAACCGCCGGTTGACGATTTACCACTGGATTCTTCCCTACCGCGACTCCAGCGGTGACGTTCAAGGGATTATCGGCGGCTGGATAGACATCAGTGAACGCCGCCAATTGTTTGAAAAACTGCGTGCAGCCAAAGAACAGGCGGATGAGGCGAACCGGGCCAAAAGTACCTTCCTGGCAACCATGAGCCATGAGATCCGTACGCCGATGAACGCCGTAATCGGCATGCTCGAACTGACCCTGCGACGCATCGATCCGCAACACCCCGATCGCGCATCGATCGACACGGCCTACCATTCGGCCAAGGATCTGCTCGGGCTGATCGGCGATATCCTCGACATTGCCCGCATTGAGTCGGGACGTCTGAGCCTGTCCCCGGAGTGGATCAATCTGGTCGACACAGTAACCTCCGTTGCACGCATATTCGACGGCCTCGCGCGGCAGAAAAACCTTGCCTTGCAAGTCGTCTTCAACCCGCCGCACCCGGCTGTGGATGTACATCTGGATCCGCTGCGCTTCAAGCAGGTGCTGTCCAACCTGGTCAGCAACGCTATCAAGTTCACCGAAAGCGGCCACGTGCGGATCACCCTCGACCTGATCCCGGCAGACGCTGCTGGTCGAATATTGATGCAACTGACCGTGCAGGACAGCGGCTCAGGCATCAGCGCCGAAGATCAACAGCGCTTGTTCGAGCCATTCTCGCAGGCGGAAAACGGCAGTCGGCAGGCAAAAAACGGCGCCGGACTGGGGCTGGTCATCAGTCGCAACCTGTGCGAAATGATGGGCGGACAACTGCAGTTGAGCAGCCAGCCCGGCATCGGCACTCAGGTGTGCATATCGCTGCCGCTGGACAGCCTGCCGGCAAAGGCGAATCCGCCGAAAAGCGAACCGTTGATCAAGCCTGCGACAACGCCGTTACATGTCCTGGTTGTCGACGACCATCCGGCCAACCGTCTGCTCATGTGTCAGCAACTGGAGTTTCTCGGTCATCGCTTCAGCATTGCCGAAGATGGCTGCAGCGGCCTTGAGCGGTGGAAGGCCGATCATTTCGATCTGGTGATCGTCGATTGCAACATGCCCTTGATGAACGGCTATGACATGACCCGTGGGATTCGCCAGCTTGAACTGCAAAACCATCGCCCGCCGTGCACCGTGCTGGGTTTCACCGCCAATGCCCAGCCGGAAGAAGTCCAGCGCTGCAAGCTCGCCGGCATGAACGACTGCCTGTTCAAACCGTTGAGTCTGACCCTGCTCGGACAGTGGATCGACAGCATCACGCCGGCATCACCGGCCTCAGTGTTCGACCTGCAAAGTCTGAGCTTGCTGACCGGTAACAACCCGGCGCAGACCCGACGCATGCTGGTGGAGCTGCTCAAGAGCAGCCGCCTCGACCGCGAGGAACTGCTCAGGCTGTCGCCCGAGGATGATCGCGAAGCGCTGGCAGTGGTTGCGCACAAGATCAAGGGCGCAGCACGCATCGCGCAGGCCTCGCGGCTGATTGAATGTTGTGATGAGCTTGAGGCCGCTTGCGAGCAAGCGCTCGCGCCACAGGAGATGGCCCGTCGCTGGGCGGCAACCAGCCAGGCGATGCTCGAACTGGCGCAGGCCCTGCAGCAGCAATTGACCCTGGCCGATCAAGGCACAGTCAGCGAGTCTTAACTATGCTTGGACGCTGAGCAGTGAGTTAAACATTCATGGAGAGCCTGCAATGCACAGCCCACTGCGCCCCGAGCAACGCCGGTTGCCGCTGCACGTGCACATCAGCGTCATGTTCACCTTTCTTTTATTGCTCACGGGCGTGGTGCTGGGCCTGTTCAATTACCACCAGACCACGCAGATCATCCTGTCGAGCAGCGAAAAGCTGTTTGACCGCATCGAGCAGGATGTACGCCTCGATCTGCAGGCAACCTATCAGCCGATCCGCAACCTGCTGAGCCTGCTGGCAGACACCCCGGCGGCCCAGGCGAGTAGTCTGGAACAACGCCTGCCGTTGCTCAAACCCTTCAGCCAGTCGCTCACCGACAACCCGGCGCTGGCATCGCTGTATCTGGGTTATACCAATGGCGATTTCTTCATGGTGCGCGCGCTGCGCACTCCGGCTCTGAAGGCACAGCTTCAGGCGCCGGAAGCGGCGGCCTATCAAGTCTGGAGCATCGAGCACGAGCCGCAAGGCACTGTACGCTCGCAATCACTGTTCTTTGATCAGGCGCTGACGCCGCTCAGCCGCCGCGATCATCCAGGCGAGCCATACGATCCGCGCAGCCGGACCTGGTTCAGCGACGCCCTGCAACAGGCCGGGCAAATCACCACCGAGCCCTATGTATTTTTCTCGACCCACAATGTCGGCACCACGCTGGCCCGGCGCAGCGGCGAGAACGCGGTGATCGGCGCCGATCTGACCCTCGCTTCGCTGTCGACCGCCCTGGGCAAGCACAGGGTAACGCCTTCGACAGAGATCGCACTGTACGATACCGACGGCAACGCCGTGGCCTACCCCGACAGCCATCGCCTGATCGTCGATGACCGCACTGCGCGTCTGGCCAGAGCGGCCGATCTCAGCCCTGAGCTGAACACGCTGCTCAGCTCCGACACTATCGGCAAGCGTCTGCAAGTAAACGACCGGCAATGGATCGTCGCGCGCACCAGCATTGAGGAAGGCGGGCCGAAAGGCCTGCAACTGGCGCTGCTGGTGCCGGAAGACGAATTACTGGTGGATGCGTTCCGGATGCGCTGGCAAGGCGCGCTGATCACCCTGGCCATCCTGTTGCTGTGCCTGCCATTGGGCTGGGTGATTTCGCGGATTCTGGTCAAGCCGCTGCATGCCTTGGTCAAAGAAGCCGACGCGATCCGCAGCTTCGACTTCAGTTCTCCGCTGGCGCGCCGCTCGCCCGTACTGGAAGTCGATCAATTAAGCCTGTCGATGGCGCGGATGAAAGAAACCCTGGGCAGTTTCTTCCGCATCACCGACAGCCTGTGCGCCGAAACCCGTTTTGCCCCGCTGCTCGAACGCGTGCTGTTCGAAACCGTACAGATTGCTCAGGCACAGGCCGGTCTGATCTACCTGCGCGAAGCCGACGGCGCGCGCATGGAACCCTATGGACTGGTGATTGATGGCGTGCCGCAGAAGCTGGAGGCGTTCGACATTCAGGGACGCGAGTTGCATAAGAACACTGGCCCGGCGTGGTTCGAGCAACTGGCCAGCGCCAACAATACCGTCAGCCATCTGGGCTTCGATCAGGCCGGCGACTTGCAGAAAATCCTCCTGGCCATGGAATCACCGCGCATTCACCTGATCGGCATCCGCCTGCACAACCAGCACGATGAAACCATCGGCCTGCTGATTCTGCTGGTCAATGACAGCGGCGCGCCGGGCGATCTGGAAAAACTGCGCCCCGACCGTATCGCCTTCTTGCAGGCGGTGTCCGGCGCAGCGGCGGTGAGCATCGAAAGTCAGCGTCTGCAAGCGCGGCAGAAACAACTGCTCGACGCCTTCATCCAACTGCTCGCCAGCGCGATCGATGCCAAGAGCCCCTACACCGGTGGCCATTGCCAGCGGGTGCCGGAGTTGACGCTGATGCTCGCCCAGGCTGCTGCGGCAAGCCATGACCCGGCGTTCTGCGGCTACCAGCCGAGCGAGGATGAATGGGAGGCGTTGCACATCGCTGCGTGGCTGCACGATTGCGGCAAGGTCACGACGCCGGAATACGTGGTCGACAAAGCCACCAAGCTCGAGACCATCAACGACCGCATCCACGAAATCCGCACCCGCTTCGAAGTGCTCAAGCGTGACGTGTGGATCAACTACTGGCAGACGCTGGCAAGCGGTGCAGACGAAGCGGCGCTGGCCCGCGCCCGTGATAGTGAGTTGCTGATGCTCGATGACGACTTCGCCTTTGTCGCCCGCTGCAATCTCGGTGGCGAGGCCATGGCCGAGGCCGATCTGCTGCGCCTCGAACGAGTGGCGCAACGCAGATGGCTGCGCACACTTGATGATCGCCTCGGTGTGTCCTGGGAAGAAAACCGCCGCCAGGCGAAAACCCCTGCGCAGCTGCTGCCCGTCAGTGAAAGTCTGCTGGCCGACAAACCCGAGCATCTGATCGAACGTGACAAGAAAGAGCTGATCCCCGAGGACAACCCCTGGGGCTTCAAACTCGATGTGCCCGCGTACAAGTACAACCGCGGCGAGTTGTACAACCTGAAGATCGCCCGCGGCACGCTGACCCGCGAAGAGCGCTACATCATCAACCATCACATGGTGCAGACGATCATGATGCTCAGCCACCTGCCCTTCCCCGGTCACCTGGACAGCATTGCCGAGATCGCCGGCGGCCATCATGAAAAAATGGACGGCACCGGGTATCCGAAACGGCTGAAGCGCGAGGAGATGAGCCTGCCGGCGAGGATGATGGCGATTGCCGATATTTTCGAAGCGCTGACTGCCGCCGATCGCCCTTACAAGAAAGCCAAGTCGCTGAGCGAAGCGCTGGGGATCATGGCGACCATGTGCCGTGAAGCGCACATCGACGCGCCGTTGTTCGGCCTGTTCATCAATGAGGGTGTGTACATGCAGTACGCGACGCGGTTTCTCGATCCCGCGCAAATCGACAGCGTGGATACGGCCAGCCTGTTGCACAAGGCTGGCCTCAGCGGTTGATCAGCAGTCGGTCAGGCGCAGGAAAATCGCCGCCAGTTGCTCAATGCCGGCCTGATCCTCGGCGCCGAAACGCGCCAGCTTCGGGCTGTCGAGGTCGAGCACGCCGATCAGGCGACCGTCCTTGATCAACGGCACCACCAGTTCGCTGTTGGACGCGCTGTCGCAGGCGATGTGGCCCGGGAAGGCATGCACATCCTCGACGCGCTGGGTTTGCAGGCTGGCAGCAGCAGCGCCGCAAACACCGCGCCCGAACGGGATGCGCACGCACGCGATCTGGCCCTGAAACGGGCCGAGCACCAGCTCTTCGTTACGATTGAGGTAGAAACCGGCCCAATTCAAATCATCGAGCTGGTTGAACAGGAATGCGGAAAACTGCGCGGCATTGGCGACGAAGTCGCGTTCGTCCGCCAGTAGCGATTCCAGTTGCGCGGCCAACATACCGTAGCCTTCGAGGCCCTGGCCGCTTTGTTGCAAATCAATCATGCCTTGTGCTCCAGCAATTTCAGTCCCACCCAGTAGCGGGCGAATTGATACGCGCAACGTCCGTTGCGATTACCGCGGCCGGTGGCCCAGCGCACGGCGAGGATGTCCAGTGCTTCGTCGCGCTGCCAGCTCAGGCCGGCCTTGGCGGCCAACTGGCCGATCCAGTGCTCGACGACGTTGAGAAAGTGTTCCTGGGTAAACGGGTAGAACGAC
The DNA here is from genome assembly GCF_004307585.1 of Pseudomonas sp. Sample_20. Classification (NCBI taxonomy): domain Bacteria; kingdom Pseudomonadati; phylum Pseudomonadota; class Gammaproteobacteria; order Pseudomonadales; family Pseudomonadaceae; genus Pseudomonas; species Pseudomonas sp. Sample_20. Next base: position 79,866 of record NZ_RCOA01000073.1, read on the forward strand.
AGCCACAGGCCGAAACGATCCGACAGGGCGATTTTGTCTTCCACCGCTTCGCTCGGGTGCAGTTCGCCGTCGACGCGCTTCCAGTTTTCGTTGTCGCTTTCCTTTTCCGGCACCAGGTGGCGGCGGTTGGAAGTGGCGTACAGCAAGACGTTGTCGGGGGCCTGCTCGAGCGAACCGTCGAGCACGCTTTTCAGCACGCGGTAGTCGCCTTCGCCGGATTCGAACGAGAGGTCATCGCAGAACAGCACGAAACGTTGCGGCAATTTGGCAATTTGCTCGACCACCCGTGGCAGGTCAGCCAGGTGATCGCGTTCGATCTCGATCAGACGCAGGCCGGCACCGGCGTGCTCGGCCAGCAACGCACGCACCAGCGAAGACTTGCCGGTACCGCGCGAACCCCAGAGCAAGGCGTGGTTGGCCGGCATGCCATCAAGAAATTGTTGTGTGTTGCGCCCCAACTGCTCCAGCTGCCGGTCAACGCCGATCAGGTCGGACAGACGCATGTCGAGGCTGACTTCCAGCGGCAACAGGTAGCCGCTGCGACCGTCACGCTGCCAGCGCGCTGCCAGGCATGTGTTCCAGTCAATGATGGGGCGCGGTGCCGGCAACAGTGGTTCGATTCGCGCCAGAACCGACTCGGCGCGTTCAAGAAAAGCATTCAATCGGGAATCCACGTCTTCTCCTCGGGCACTTTCACAGTGATGATGACGATCCAGCGACGACATACAGATAAAATCGCCTCAGCAAGCCTTGTTACAAGGCGATTCGGGAACCTCGGTATCCCTGCATGATCGACTATGCTTGAGCAGCGAAGGGAAACGGAAGTGGTTCAACAACCCATGGATATCAAATTCACCCACCGGCTGTCTTACAAGCAAGCCAGGCTTACCGTGCTGGTCGGGTTCATTCTGGGCACCCTGCTCAGTCTGCTGCAGATCGGCATCGATTATGCCAGCGAAGACGCTTCCATCAACCGGGAAATCCTCGCACTGCTGGAAATCAGCCACAATCCGGCCTCGCGCATCGCCTACAACATCGATGCCGAACTGGCGCAGGAGCTCACCCTCGGCCTGCTGCGCTCGCCGGCGATCATCGCCGCGCAATTGATCGACAACAACGAGACCGTCCTGGCCAACGTCAAACGCCCGGAACTGCAGAGCAGCTATCGGCTGATCAGCGACTTCCTGTTCGGCGCCAAGCGTCATTTCGAAGATCGTCTGTACCTCGACCACTTGCCCAACGAATCCCTCGGCGTTCTCAAGCTTGAAGTCGACACTTACGCCTTTGGCAGCCGCTTCTTGCGCCGCGCGGAAGTCACCCTGCTCAACGGTTTCGCCCGCAGTCTGCTGCTGACCGGGATCCTCCTGGCGCTGTTCTACGTGATGCTGACCAAGCCACTGGTGCGGGTCATCCGTGAGCTCAGCGGTCGCGACCCGCGCAGCGCCGAGCCGACCACGCTCGAGTGCCCGGCCGGCCACGGCAACGATGAGATCGGGGTGCTGGTCAAGGTCGCCAATCAGCAGTTCGAGAACATCGCCACCGAAATCCAGCAGCGGCGAACCGCGGAAAACCGCCTGACCGAATACCTCGCGCAACTGGAAGACATCGTCTCGGCGCGCACCGCCGAGCTCAAGGCAATCAACGCCCGCCTCAGTCAATCAAACGAAGAACTGGAAGTAGCACGCCGCACAGCGCTGGACATGGCCGAAGCGCGTTCGGCGTTTCTGGCCAATATGAGCCATGAAATCCGCACACCGCTCAACGGTTTGCTGGGGATGATCGCACTGTCGCTGGATGGCCCGCTCAACGCCGAGCAGCAGCAACAACTGTCGATCGCCCACGACTCGGGCAAGGTGCTGGTGGAACTGCTCAACGATATTCTTGACCTGTCGAAATTCGACGCCGGGCAACTGGAGCTGGAAAACATCCCCTTCGACCTCGGTTCGCTGATCGAAGACACTGCCAACCTGCTCTCGCAGAACGCCGCGCCAAGCGTCGAGCTGACCTGTCTGATCGAGCCGCACTTCCCGGCGCTGGTGCTGGGCGACCCCACCCGGGTGCGGCAGATCGTCAGCAACCTGCTGTCCAACGCGCTGAAATTCACCCGCTTCGGTCGGGTCGATGTGCGTCTGTCGGCGTACAAGGGTGGCGTGCGCATCGAAGTCTGCGACACCGGCATCGGCATTGCCCAGGAAGCGCAGGTGAAAATCTTCCAGCCGTTCACCCAGGCCGGCGCCGGTATCACCCGTCAGTACGGCGGCACCGGGCTGGGACTGGCGCTGACGTACAACCTGTGCGAGGCGATGCAGGGTCGGCTGACCATCAGCTCCGAAAGCGGCTTCGGCAGCCAGTTCTGCGCCGAACTGCCACTGCCCTCTCACACCCGCGCCCTCCCACCGCAGCCATTACGCGGCAAGGTCCTCGCCATCACCGCTGCCAGCAGTGGTCTGGCGGAATTGCTGAAAAGCCTGTTGCCGGTGTGGGGCCTGGAATACACGCAGCGCACCATTGATGATTCGCTGCTGGGCCTGAATCCGGATGTGCTGATCACCGATTGTCCGGAATGCCTGTTCGGTCTGCGCCCGAGCATCACTGCGCCGATTCTGCTGGTGACTGCTTACGGCAGTTTTCTGCCCAGCGAAGAAGCCGCCGCCCTCGCCCCCTTGCAGCAGCAAGCCCGGCCGCTGGCGCGCAACGCGCTGTACCAGCATCTGCGACGGATTCTGCAACCGGAGGTCGCCGCCCTCACCGAAGCGCAAGCGGACGCCTCGCCATCCGCGCGCCGGGGCAAGGTGCTGCTGGTCGAGGACAACCCGGTCAATCAACTGGTGGCAAAAGGCATGCTTGGCAAGCTTGGCTGCGATGTGGTGGTGGCGGGGCATGGCGCCGAGGCGCTGGATCAGCTGGAGTTTGCCGATTTCGATCTGGTGCTGATGGACTGCAATATGCCGGTGATGGATGGCTATGAAGCCAGTCGGCAGATTCGCCAGAGCGGGCGCTGGCCGAATCTGCCGATTGTCGCGCTGACCGCCAATGCCATGTCCGAGGAACGCGAACGCTGCCGCGCGGCGGGCATGAGCGACTATCTGGCCAAACCGTTTCGCCGCGAAGAACTCGCCGCGCTGCTCGATCAGTGGATGCCGACTACGTCAGCGCTTTGATTTGCCCAAGCAAATGATCGAGGCCGGCGCGCAAGTCGTTGAGCCGGTCAAGATCAACGCCACTGTCGCAGAGCAGGCGCGCCTTGAGTGGCCCGACCTGCTCGCGTAATGCTGCTCCGGCAGGGGTCAGGCTCAAATGCACTTCGCGTTCATCACGTGCCGAGCGCCGACGCTGGACCAGATCGATCTGCTCCAGACGCTTGAGCAATGGCGTCAACGTCCCCGAGTCCAGCGCCAGACGTTCGCCCAAGGCCTTGACCGTCGGTTGCTCCGGCGCAGCATCCTGCCATTCCCACAGCACCAGCATCGCCAGGTACTGCGGATACGTCAGGCCCAACTGATCGAGCATCGGCTTGTAGGCGCGAATCACCGCCCGCGAGGCCGCGTACAGCTTGAAGCACAACTGGCTGTCGAGCTTCAGCGAATCACTCGGCTGACTCATTTCAGCAAAGCTTCGATCTCGCCGCTCAGGTCCTGCGGCTTGGTCGTCGGGGCGAAACGCTTGACCAACTGGCCATCCTTGCCGATCAGGAACTTGGTGAAGTTCCACTTGATGCCCTGCGAGCCGAGCAGGCCCGGGGCGCGCTTCTTCAACTGCACGAACAGCGGGTGAGCATCGGCGCCGTTGACGTCGATCTTCTTGAACAGCGGGAAGCTGACGCCGAAATTCAGTTCGCAGAATTCGCTGATGGCGCCCTCATTGCCCGGCTCCTGCTTGCCGAACTGGTTGCAGGGGAAACCCAGTACCACCAGCCCTTGATCCTTGTAGGTTTGCCAGAGTTCTTCGAGGCCCTTGTATTGCGGAGTGAAGCCACACTTGCTCGCGGTATTGACCACCAGCACCGCTTTACCGGCGAAATCGGCCAAGGTCTTTTGCTCACCCTTGATGGTGGTGCACGGGATATTCAGCAGGTTGTCGCTCATGGGTCGGCTCCGCAATGGTGAGGAAGGCGCAAACATAACGAGCAATTGAATTGCGTGCAATCTAATTGCTCGATAAAAAGGCGACGCGATGTCGCCTGTTTCGGTTATTCCCGCGGCTCGAGATTCAGGCACACCGAGTTGATGCAATAACGCAAGCCAGTCGGTGGCGGGCCATCCGGGAACACGTGCCCCAGATGCGCATCGCAGCGCGCGCACTTCACTTCAGTGCGAATCATGCCGTGGCTGGTGTCGCGGATCTCAGCCATCGCGCTATCGCCGATCGGCGCGTAAAAGCTCGGCCAGCCACAGCCGGAGTCGAATTTGGTCTTCGAGTCGAACAAAGGCTCGTTGCAGCACACACAGTGGTAGACACCGTCGGTTTTGGTGTCGTTGTATTTGCCCGAGAACGGACGCTCGGTGGCACTCAGACGGCAGACGTTGTACTGCTCGGGGTCGAGCATGGCACGCCATTCTTCCAGGGTTTTCTGCAACTTTTCCATCATCACACCTCAGCGGCTGAAAAAGCCCGATCTGTACCTTTTCCACGGATCGGGCGGCACGTATGATTGCGCCTCGTCACGCGCCAGTCTGGCAGCCAGACCGGGCGCATTCAAACGGATTCTGAGCGCAAAAGCGCCAGACCTCCGCCTGTGCGAAGACGCAGCAATCCCAGTACGGTTGTCCATTTGCCGCCTGGATCGTTCATTTTCGGGATCACATCGCCATGCAGTTCAGCAAATCGAACAAGCTCGCCAACGTCTGCTACGACATTCGCGGCCCGGTGCTCAAGCACGCCAAACGACTGGAAGAGGAAGGCCAGCGCATCCTCAAGCTGAACATCGGCAACCCGGCGCCGTTTGGTTTCGAAGCGCCGGACGAAATCCTCCAGGACGTGATCCGCAACCTGCCGACCGCGCAGGGCTACAGCGATTCCAAAGGCCTGTTCAGCGCGCGCAAGGCGGTGATGCAGTACTACCAGCAGAAGCAGGTTGAAGGTGTCGGCATCGAAGACATCTATCTGGGCAACGGTGTGTCCGAGCTGATCGTGATGTCGCTGCAGGCGCTGCTCAACAACGGCGACGAAGTGCTGGTGCCAGCCCCGGACTATCCGCTGTGGACCGCTGCCGTCAGCCTCGCTGGCGGTAACGCTGTGCATTATCTGTGCGACGAAGGCGCCGACTGGTTCCCGGATCTGGCCGACATCAAGGCCAAGATCACCCCGAACACCAAGGCCATGGTGATCATCAACCCGAACAACCCGACCGGTGCGGTGTACTCGAAGGAAGTGTTGCTGGGCATGCTGGAAATCGCCCGGGCGCACAATCTGGTGGTGTTCTCCGACGAGATCTACGACAAGATTCTTTATGACGACGCCGTGCATATCTGCACCGCTTCTCTGGCGCCGGACCTGCTCTGCCTGACCTTCAACGGCCTGTCGAAATCCTACCGCGTGGCCGGTTTCCGCTCCGGCTGGATTGCCATTTCCGGGCCGAAACACAACGCGCAGAGTTACATCGAAGGCATCGACATGCTGGCCAATATGCGCCTGTGCGCCAACGTGCCGAGCCAGCACGCGATCCAGACCGCGCTGGGCGGCTACCAGAGCATCAACGATCTGGTGCTGCCGCAGGGTCGCCTGCTGGAGCAGCGTAACCGCACGTGGGAACTGCTCAACGACATTCCCGGCGTCAGCTGCGTGAAGCCGATGGGCGCGTTGTATGCGTTCCCGAAAATCGACCCGAAGGTCTGCCCGATCCATAACGACGAGAAATTCGTGCTTGATCTGCTGCTTTCCGAGAAGCTGCTGGTGGTGCAGGGCACAGCGTTCAACTGGCCGTGGCCGGACCACTTCCGCGTGGTCACCCTGCCCCGCGTCGATGATCTGGAAATGGCCATCGGCCGCATCGGCAACTTCCTCAAGTCCTACCGCCAGTAATGGGCCAGCAGTGCGCAACGGATTGACTGTTGCGCACTGTCTGATTCAGCAACACATCTTTGTTCCGCGCCTTTGCAGCCCTTCTACACTTGCGATGCGAGCCGTACAGACGTATCTGACCTAATGGCGGCGGGGCGAAAGGCTGTGTCATCCGTGTCGGAATCGAGGGTGGGAATTTTCTTTTTCCTCAAGAAACCGCTGTAGGACACAGTTTGAAATAGTCACTCGGTTGAATAGCCCGGTGCCGCACCTTATATACCCCGCAGTACGCTACATCTTTAGCTTGAGGAGAGTTCTACAACCATGATGCGCATCCTGCTGTTTTTGGCCACTAACCTGGCGGTCGTGCTGATAGCCAGCATCACCCTGAGCCTGTTCGGCTTCAACGGGTTCATGGCGGCCAACGGGGTCGACCTCGACCTCAGTCAGCTGCTGGTTTTCTGTGCGGTCTTTGGTTTCGCCGGCTCGCTGTTCTCGCTGTTCATCTCCAAGTGGATGGCGAAGATGAGCACCGGCACGCAAATCATCAGCCAGCCACGCACCCGTCATGAGCAATGGCTGCTGCAAACGGTCGAGCAATTGTCCCGCGAAGCCGGGATCAAGATGCCTGAAGTCGGGATTTTCCCGGCCTACGAAGCGAATGCTTTCGCTACCGGCTGGAACAAGAACGACGCGCTGGTCGCGGTCAGCCAGGGCCTGCTCGAGCGATTCTCGCCCGATGAAGTGAAAGCCGTACTGGCCCACGAAATCGGTCACGTCGCCAACGGCGACATGGTCACGCTGGCGTTGATCCAGGGCGTGGTGAACACCTTTGTAATGTTCTTCGCGCGGATCATCGGCAACTTCGTCGACAAGGTCATCTTCAAGAACGAAGAAGGCCAGGGCATCGCCTACTACGTGGCGACCATCTTCGCCGAACTGGTGCTGGGCATCCTCGCCAGCGCAATCGTCATGTGGTTCTCGCGCAAACGCGAATTCCGTGCCGACGAAGCCGGCGCCCGCCTGGCCGGTACCAGCGCGATGATTGGCGCTCTGCAACGTCTGCGTGCCGAACAGGGCCTGCCGGTGCACATGCCCGACACCCTGAACGCCTTCGGCATCAACGGTGGCATCAAACAGGGCTTCGCCCGCATGTTCATGAGCCACCCGCCGCTGGAAGAGCGTATTGACGCACTGCGTCGTCGCGGTTGATTTGACCGAAGTGAAAAAGAAGGCCCGCAGCGATGCGGGCCTTTTTTTGTTTCTTCAGATCATGCGTTGTCGGCAAAGTCCCATTCGCGAGCAGGCTCGCTCCCACCTTTGAAATGCATTCCCCTGTGGGAGCGAGCCTGCTCGCGAAGACGCCGGAGCTGCTGACAGAAAACTATCTGGAAGAAACCCGATAAACCCGCTCCACCAACCACTCAACCCCGCCCTGCACAAACTTCGGGCTCTCAGCCAAAATATCCCGCTCTTCCAGTTTCTCCAGCTGCCAACCCTGGCCCAGCAGCCGCTGCGCCTCATCATCATTCACCGCAAACGGCGGTCCCGGGATCTGCGTCTGATCGTAATCCAGGGTAATCACCAGCCCTTTCATCTCCGGCGCCAGCAAGTGCTGCAAATGCGCCGCGTAGCGCTGGCGCATCGCGTCCGGCAAGGCAATCAGCGCGGCGCGGTCGTACAGCGCGGTGCAACCGGCAACATCCTCTGCCGTCAGCGCGAAAAAATCCCCGCACCACAGTTCGATGGCATCACTGCGGTAAATCTTGAATGCGCCCTTCTCGCTGATCTGCGGCTGCAATTGATGATCGCTGAAAAACTCCTCGACAGCCTTTTCCGCTAGCTCAACCCCAATCACCTGGTGTCCCTGCCCGGCAAGCCAGAGTAGATCCAGACTCTTCCCGCACAGCGGCACCAGCACACGGGCCGACGGTGCAATCGTCAGCTCCGGCCAATAGCGCTGCAAATACGGGTTGGCCTCGGCCTGATGAAAGCCGATCTGGTTCGAATCCCATTTCTTGTACCAAAACTCAGGCTGCATGGATCACTCCCGAAAAACCGATGAAAAACCGCAGAAACTTATATTGGATTCAGATCGATGATCTGACTGAAGATGGCTCATCTTAGCGCTCAGGAGCCCGTCCATGTTGCCCAGCCTGTTTATCTCCCACGGTTCACCGATGCTCGCGCTGGAGCCCGGTGCCAGCGGCCCGGCACTGGCGCGACTGGCCGCTGAACTGCCGCGCCCCAAAGCCATCGTCATCGTCTCGGCGCACTGGGAAAGCCAGGAACTGCTGGTCAGCAGCCACCCGCATCCGGAAACCTGGCACGACTTCGGCGGTTTCCCCCGTGCGCTGTTTGAAGTGCAGTACCCGGCACCGGGCAATCCGCATCTGGCCGCAGAAGTGGCTGAACTGCTGAGCGCCCATGACTTGCCGGCGCGGCTCGATCCGCAACGACCGTTCGATCATGGTGTCTGGGTGCCGCTGTCGTTGATGTATCCGCAAGCCGACATTCCGGTGGTGCAGGTTTCGCTGCCGAGTCGCGGCGGACCGACGTTACAGACGCGGGTTGGCCGTGCACTGGCGAGCCTGCGCGAACACGGCATTCTGTTGATCGGCTCCGGCAGCATCACCCACAACCTCCGCGAGCTGGACTGGCATGCCGGCCCGGAAAGCATTGAACCGTGGGCGCGGGATTTTCGTGACTGGATGATCGACAAACTGGCGGCCGACGATGAAACGGCGCTGCATGATTATCGCCAGCAGGCGCCGAACGCCGTGCGCAGTCACCCCAGTGATGAGCATCTGTTGCCGTTGTATTTTGCTCGCGGTGCTGGCGGGGTTTTCAGCGTGGCGCATCAGGGTTTCACGATGGGGGCGCTGGGCATGGATATTTATCGCTTCGGTTGAGGCCTTCGCGAGCAGGCTCGCTCCCACGGTAGCCAATGAACAGGCAAAAAAAATCCCCGAACCAGTCGGGGATTTTTTATGTTCGATCAATCAGCCCAAAGGCGGATCAATCTTCGCGGTAGCGACGCAGCTTGAGCTGCTTACCAGCCACGCGAGTGTCCTTCAGCTTGGTCAGGAGTTTTTCCAGACCTTCTTCCGGCAGCTCGACGAGGCTGAAGCTGTCACGCACCTGGATGCGACCGATCGCTTCACGGGCCAGACCGCCTTCGTTAAGGATGGCGCCCAGCAGGTTTTTCGCAGCGATACCGTCACGCGCACCCAGCGCGGTACGGCAACGAGCACGGCCTTCGCCCAAAGGCATTGGCGCGCGACGCTCGCGGTCACCACGATCAGGACGATCACCGGAACGCTCAGGACGGTCGCCACGCGGTGCGTTGTTCGGCACCAGTGGACGTTCCTTCTCGATCGCTGCCAGGTTTAGCGCTTGACCGTTGGTAGCCTTGCGCAGCAGCGCAGCAGCCAGTGCACGCGGGGTGCAACCGATGTCGGCAGTCAGGCGATCAAGCAGTTCACCGTGAGTCGATTCGGCATCAGCAACCAGCGGCGACAGGCTGTTGGTCAGTTTCTTGATGCGTGCATCGAGAACGGCTTGAGCGTCTGGCAGGCGTACTTCGGCAACTTTCTGCCCGGTTACGCGCTCGATCACTTGCAGCATGCGGCGCTCACGTGGAGTCACCAGCAGCAGTGCACGACCTTCGCGACCGGCACGGCCGGTACGGCCGATACGGTGTACGTAGGATTCCGGGTCGTACGGCATGTCAACGTTGAACACGTGAGTGATGCGCGGAACGTCCAGACCACGGGCAGCAACGTCGGTCGCGACAACGATGTCCAGACGGCCATCCTTGAGCGAGTCGATGACGCGCTCACGCTGGTTCTGGGCAATGTCACCGTTCAGCGCAGCGGCTTTGTAGCCTTTGGCTTCCAGGGCGCTGGCCAGGTCCAGGGTCGCTTGCTTGGTGCGCACGAACATGATCAGGGCGTCGAAGTCTTCGACTTCCAGCAGGCTGAGTACGGCCGAGGTTTTCTGGTCAGCGTGAACCAACAGGTGAGCCTGTTCGATCGCGGTAACGGTCTGGGTCTTGGTCTGGATCTTGACGTGTTGCGGATCGCGCAGGTGGCGTTCGGCAATGGCGCGGATCGACTGCGGCAGGGTCGCCGAGAACAGCACGGTCTGGCGGGTCGATGGCAGAGCCTTGAAGATGACTTCCAGGTCATCCATAAAGCCCAGCTTCAACATTTCGTCAGCTTCGTCGAGAACCAGATGGTTCACGGTCGACAGGACTTTCTCGTCGCGACGCAGGTGGTCGCACAGACGACCCGGAGTAGCGACAACAATCTGTGCGCCATTACGGATTGCCTTGAGTTGCGGGCCCATCGGCGCGCCGCCGTAGACAGCCACGACGGTGACGCCTGGCATTTGCTTGGCGTAGGTTTCAAAAGCGGTTGCTACTTGCAGCGCCAACTCTCGGGTTGGCGCCAGGATCAGGGCTTGCGGTTCGCGCTTGGCAGGATCGATGCGGTGCAGAATAGGCAGTGCGAACGCGGCGGTTTTACCGGTACCGGTTTGCGCCTGGCCAATCATGTCCTGGCCGGCCATGATGATCGGGATCGATTGCTGCTGAATCGCCGAAGGCTCTTCGTAGCCAGTCGCTGCGACGGCTGCAAGAATATTCGGGTTGAGATTAAAAGCGGCGAATCCGCCGGTTTCCTGGGTCATGGGTCTGCCTCTAAGTGCATCCGCAAAGACCCATGCTCCAAAGCTGCGCATGCCGTGTTGAGACTCAAGAGTCGCCCTGGCAGCTTTGTCGGCGGGGATTTGCGAAAACGAATGAATGAAGATGAATCGTCAAGGAAGAGCCCGCAATGCGGACGTGCAGCCGAAGCTGACTTCGGGAAATGCGCTACCTAAACGCGGCCCGGTTAAAGGCCGGCGCGCACTATACCGGATTTCGCCCGAAAAGGGAGCTTTTTTTGTGGCCCTTATCCGTGTGTCACCGCCGTGTAACGGGGTTTTGCGGATAATCGCGCAACGGTCTATTTTGCAAAGGCCCGGCCCTGCGGGCGATGACGCTTAAACGGTTCACCGACCTGCGGCAAAGCGCCGCGCACCCGCCCTTCCCGCTTGAGGATTTAGCCATGAATCAGCCCTGCGCCGGCCGCGTCAGCCGAGAACGTCGTGGTCATGTGCACTTGATCGGCCTCGATCGGGCGGCCAAGCGCAACGCTTTCGATATCGACCTGCTCAACGACCTGAGCCTGGCCTACGGCGAATTCGAAGCCGACCGCGAAGCGCGGGTCGCCGTGGTGTTCGGCCATGGCGAACACTTCACCGCCGGGCTCGATCTGGTCAATGCCAGCGCGGCGCTGGCCGAAGGCTGGCAGGTTCCAAGCGGCGGTTGCGATCCCTGGGGTGTTTTCGTCGGCCCGAGAGTGAGCAAACCGGTCATCGTCGCCGCGCAGGGTTACTGCCTGACCATCGGCATCGAGCTGATGCTGGCGGCGGACATCAACCTGTGCGCGAGCAATACTCGCTTCGCGCAGATGGAAGTGCAGCGTGGGATCTTTCCGTTTGGCGGCGCGACTTTGCGTTTCCAGCAGATTGCCGGCTGGGGCAATGCGATGCGCTGGTTGCTCACTGGCGATGAATTTGATGCCCACGATGCGTTGCATCTGGGCTTGGTCCAGGAAGTGATGGCCAGCGAAGACTTGCTGCCCCGCGCGATCGAGCTGGCCGAACGGATTGCCCGGCAGGCACCGCTGGGCGTGCAGGCGACCTTGATGTCAGCGCGACAGGCGCGTTATGAGGGTGAGACAGCGGCGGCGCAGGCATTACCGGCGCTGGTGAAGAAGTTGCTCGCCACTGAGGATGCCCGGGAGGGGGTGCGGTCGTTGGTGGAGCGGCGTCCGGGGATCTTCAAAGGCATCTGAAGATTCTGCTGCCTGTCAGGGCCTTTTCGCGAGCAGGCTCGCTCCCACAGGTAGAACGCATTTCAAATGTGGGAGCGAGCCTGCTCGCGAAGGGGGCGGTCCTGCCGGCTCAGGTCGCCGGGCGAATCGCGTTGATCAACGACTGCAACGAATAACCCAGCTGCGGCGCCAGCGCTTCGGCCCGCTGGGTCAGCGCCTGCATGTCCAGCGCCTGATCGAGATCCGCCGGAACGATCAGAATCACGTTGCCCTCCTTCACCGGCAACTCCCAGTAATGCCGGTGATAGAGCCCGCGCAACAACGCCGCGCCCAGCGGTTTGCCATCGTCGGTGGCCCACTGGTTGATCACCAGCCAGCCGCCCGGATTCAGGCGCTTCTGACAATCGCCGAGAAAACTCCAGGCCAGATGCCCGACACCGGGACCGACATCGGTATAGAGGTCGACGAAAATCAGATCCGCCGGCTCGGCAGTCGGCAGCAATTCCAGCGCATCGCCGACGCGTATATACAACCGCGGATCATCATCCAGACCGAGATATTCAATGGCCAGGCGCGGCACGTCCGGGCGCAGTTCGATGGCTTCGACGTCTTCCAGCGGCAGAAACTTCAGGCAAGCCTGGGTCAGCGTGCCCGCACCCAAACCGAGAAACAGCGCGCTCTCCGGCTGCTCGTGGCACAGCGCGCCGATCAGCATGGCGCGGGTGTAGTCGTACTCCAGCCAGCTCGGGTCGGCAGTGAACACGCAGCTCTGCTCGATCGCATCGCCGAACTCGAGAAAGCGGTAATCGGCCACTTCCAGCACGCGAATCACGCCGAACTCATCCTGTACTTCGGCGAGCAGATGCTCGACGCGCTCCTCAGTCATTTCGTCTCCTGATGGTCACCGGGCGCGGTGACGCGATGGCACCGCTGTGGCGCCGTGGCAAAGCGGCGATTGTCGGCGATGGGGCGGGAGCAGGTCACGCACTAATTGCTGCTAACATGGCGCTTCCCTGCGTACGAACTTCGAGACCGTGATGAGCCAACCGTGGAGCCCTGACAGCTGGCGCGCCCTGCCGATCCAGCAACAACCGCAATACCCCGACGCCGCGCACCTGCGCCAGGTCGAGCAAACCCTGGCCAGCTATCCGCCACTGGTGTTCGCCGGCGAAGCGCGCGAGCTGCGCCGCCAGTTCGCCGAAGTCACCCAGGGTCGCGCGTTCCTGTTGCAGGGCGGCGATTGCGCGGAAAGCTTCGCCGAATTTTCCGCCGCGAAGATCCGCGACACCTTCAAAGTGTTGCTGCAAATGGCAATCGTCATGACCTTCGCCGCTGGCTGCCCGGTGGTCAAGGTCGGGCGCATGGCCGGCCAGTTCGCCAAACCGCGTTCGGCCAACGACGAAACCATCGGCGGCGTAACCCTGCCGGCCTACCGTGGCGACATCGTCAACGGCATCGGCTTCGACGAAAAGAGCCGCGTGCCGGATCCGGAGCGTTTGCTGCAGTCCTATCATCAGTCCACAGCAACCTTGAACCTGTTGCGCGCTTTCGCCCAGGGCGGTTTTGCCGACCTGCATCAAGTGCACAAGTGGAACCTGGATTTCATCGCCAACTCGGCGCTGGCGGAGAAGTACAGCCACCTCGCCGACCGCATCGATGAAACCCTCGCGTTCATGCGCGCCTGCGGCATGGACAGCTCGCCGCAACTGCGCGAAACCAGTTTCTTCACTGCCCACGAAGCGCTGCTGCTGAATTACGAAGAAGCCTTCGTCCGCCGCGACAGCCTGACCAACGACTACTACGATTGCTCGGCGCACATGCTGTGGATCGGCGACCGCACCCGCCAGCTCGACGGCGCGCATGTCGAATTCCTGCGGGGGGTGAACAACCCGATCGGGGTCAAAGTCGGCCCGAGCATGAACCCTGATGACCTGATCCGCCTGATCGACGTGCTCAACCCGGATAACGATCCGGGCCGCTTGAACCTGATCGCACGGATGGGCGCGAACAAGGTCGGCGATCATCTGCCGGCACTGATCCGCGCGGTCCAGCGCGAAGGCAAGCAGGTGCTGTGGAGCTCCGATCCGATGCACGGCAACACCATCAAGGCCAGCAGCGGCTACAAGACCCGTGACTTCGCGCAGATCCTGGGCGAAGTGAAGCAGTTCTTCCAGGTGCACGAAGCGGAAGGCAGTTATGCCGGCGGCATTCATATCGAGATGACCGGACAGAACGTCACCGAGTGCATCGGCGGCGCGCGGCCGATTACCGAGGATGGCTTGTCCGATCGTTATCACACCCACTGCGATCCGCGGATGAATGCCGACCAGTCGCTGGAATTGGCGTTTTTGATTGCCGAGACTCTGAAGCAGGTCCGGCGATGAGGTTGGCGTTCTTTATTGCCTGAACTAGCCTCTTCGCGGGCAAGCCCGCTCCCACAGGGTTCGTGTCGTATGCAATTTATGTATCCGGCACAGAACCTGTGGGAGTCTGGCTTGCCAGCGATGGCGTCAGCTCAGTCGCACCCGATCTGCGCCAATGCCACCCCAAGCCGAGCTGCACTCTCCCGTCGACAATTCAACTGCACCCGCTCAAGCCCCAGCCAACCCGCCATCCGCCGCAAATTCAGCGCCAGCGCCAGCCTGCCCTCCTCGTCCAGTCCCGATTCTTCCTCATGCACCGCATGCACCGCCAACTGCCCTGCCGCCCGTTCGGCACGCAGATCAACCCGCGCGGCGATCCGCTCGTTGTGCAAAAACGGCAGCACGTAATAGCCGTAAACCCGCTTGGGCTGCGGTGTGTAGATTTCCAGGCGATAGCGGAAATCGAACAGGCGCTCAGTGCGGCTGCGCTCCCAGATCAGCGAATCGAACGGCGACAGCAGCGCACTGGCAATGACCTTGCGCGGCACTTTGGGCTCCGGCAGGCAATAGGCGATCTGCCGCCAGTCGGCGATTTCACACATCTGCAATTGACCAGCTTCAACCAACTCAGTCAGACGCGGGCGCGCATCCGCAGGGTTCAGGCGAAAGTAATCGCGCAGGTCTTTTTGCGTACCAACGCCCAATGCTTGCGCCGCATGCAAGAGCAAACCGCGTTGCGCCTCGGCCTCGTCCGGCGTGGGCTGTTGCAGGATCGCAGCAGGAATCACCCGCTCGGGCAAATCGTACAAGCGCTCGAAACCGCGTCGCCCCGCCACTGTGACTTCACCAGCGGCGAACAACCATTCCAGCGCATGTTTCTCGGCACTCCAGTCCCACCATGGCCCGGCCTTGTCTTCGCGGGTCGACAGACTGCCGGCACCCAGCGCGCCCCGCTCCTCAACCGCAGTCAGCACGCGGCGAATGGTTTCCTGTTGTTCGCGACCAAACCTCGCCAATTGCTGATAGATGTCTTCGCCACGCTTGGCCCGTTGCATACGCCAGCCCAGCAACGGGTACATCGACAGCGGCAACAGCGACGCTTCATGGCCCCAGTATTCGAACAGCGTGCGCCGACGCCCCGAACTCCAGGCAGCCTGGTCGAGCAAGTCAGATGGATAGGAACCGAGACGGGAAAACAGCGGCAGGTAGTGCGAGCGCACCACGGCATTGACGGAATCGATTTGCAGCAGACCCAGCCGTTCGATCAGCCGGTTGAGATGACTGGCATTGACGTTCGGCGGCTGGCGCCCGTTGAACCCTTGGGCAGCCAGCGCCAGACGTCGCGCCTGTTTGAGGGAAAAGGACACTGTCGCGGGCATTTATTCCTCCATGTCTGCTCGCAACCTACCTCACCTGAAAGGGGTTTGTGTAGCGATAGCCTCATCATTTATGCATCGGGTCGTCCCAGAACGGCCGCACGGTTTCGTGTTCGACATCGGCGCGGCTGATGCCGATGTCCTTCAGCGCCTCATCGCTCAGACCGGCGAGCATTTCCCGTTCGCGATGCAGCTCATACCAACGGCTGAATTTGTGCAGCAGATCGGACACGATATGGCCGTGGCCGGACAGCTGCTCTTGGTTTGCATACTCTCTTTGACCTTTCATCGCCTTGCCTCCTTTTGTGGATGGCTCAAGTCTCGCGCCGGCGCTAAGATCAATCCAACGAATGTTTCTGATGGCATGCATCACGGAGATTCATCAATTGTCCGCCTACCCCAGTATCGATACCGATGTCCTGCGCACCTTCGTCGCGATTGCCGATCAGGGCGGTTTCACCCGTGCTGGCGAGATGGTCAACCGCACCCAGTCGGCGGTGAGCATGCAGATGAAACGTCTGGAAGAAGACGTGTTGCAGCGCCAGCTGTTCGAGCGCGATGGCCGTCAGGTGCGGCTTACGGCTGAAGGCCAAGTGCTGCTTGGTTATGCGCGGCGCATCCTCAAACTGCACAGTGAGGTGTTCAACACCCTGCGCGAGCCGCACATGGTCGGCACCGTGCGCATCGGTACGCCGGATGATTATGTGATGCGTTTTCTGCCGGGAATCCTGTCGCGGTTCGCGCAGTTCTATCCGCTGATCCAGATCGAGGTGCATTGCGAGTCGAGCAAGCAGTTGCTGCAACGCACCGATCTGGACTTGTCGATCGTCACCCGTGAGCCGGGCAACGAGATCGGCCAGTTGCTGCGCAAGGAGCGCTTTGTCTGGGCCGAGGCGCAGAACTTCAGCGCCCATGAACAGACGCCGCTGCCCCTGGCGATGTTCAACAGTGATTGTTTCTGCCGCCTGTGGGCGTGCAATGCGCTGGACGCGATGGGCCGCGATTACCGCATCGCCTACAACAGCAGCAGCCTGTCGGCGCTGATGGCGGTAGTCAGCGCGGGGCTGGCGATCACCGCGCAACTCGAAAGCCTGATCACCCCGGACATGCGCATCCTTGGCGCCGCCGAAGACCTGCCACTGTTGCCCGAGGCGAGCATCATGCTGATCCGCAATCTGAACAACCCGTCGCCGATCACCGAGTGCCTGGCCGAGCACATCGTCGAGGGCTTCAAACTTTAAACGCGAGCATCACCGCACACAGCACCAGAAAGCCGCAGAACAGCCCACGCAGAATTTTTTCCGGCATGGCGTGGGCAACTTTCACGCCCCAACTGATGCTGAGCAGACCTCCGACCGCCAGAGGCAGACCGATCATCCAGTCGACTTCATGGTGCACGGCGTAGGTCACCAGGGTTACACCAGTGCTCGGCAGGGCCAGCGCCAGCGACAATCCCTGAGCAACCACTTGGCTGGTGCCGAACAGGCTGGTCAGCACCGGCGTCGCCACCACTGCGCCGCCGACGCCGAACAAACCGCCCATGGTCCCCGAGGCGGCGCCGAGCACGCCCAACCACGGCCACGAATAGCGCATCTCGGCAGTCGGCGCTGGTCGCGGACCGAACATCTTCAACAGGTTGTAGGCCGAAAGTGCTACCAAAAAGGCGACAAATCCGATGCGCATGGTCTGCGCATCGATGCCCACCGCCCAGATCGAGCCGAGCCAGGCAAAGCAGAAACCCATCACTGCCAGCGGCAGCGCATGGCGCAATTCGATGCGATTGCGCTGGTGATAACGCCACAGCGCCAGCATCACGTTCGGTACTACCATCACCAGCGCCGTACCTTGGGCGATCTGCTGATCAAGCCCAAACCAAACACCAAGCAACGGAATCGCGATCAAGCCACCGCCAATGCCAAAAATCCCGCCCAATGTGCCCAGGGCGGCGCCGAACAGCAGGTACAACAGAAAATCCATCACAACGGTAATCCTCTAACGACAGGCAACCAATGCTACGCACTCGCGCCTAGCGGGGAAACGCATAGCAACGCACAATGGCTATGCCGATTTTGCACAAGCGTGGTTTCCATGAATCCCAACCAATTGACCGATCAGCTCGGCCTGTTTCTCGATGTGCTGGAGAGTGGCAGCTTTTCTGCCGCTTCGCGCCGCCATCCGCTGACACCTTCCGCCGTAGCCCGGCGCATCGATAGCCTGGAAAGTGCCGTCGGCAGTCAGCTGTTCGTGCGCAGCACCCATGCCGTGCTGCCGACTTCGGCCGGCCTGGCCTTTGCCGAGCGGGCGCGACGGATCATCGCCGAGTTGCAACTGGCGCGTGCCGAAGCGGTGTCATTGAGCAGCGCACCGGAAGGCCTGATCCGCATCGATGCGCCAGCAGCTTTCGGGAGGCGGCATCTGGCGCCGGTGATTGCCGATTTTCTCCTGCTGTACCCGGGACTGGATGTGCAGATGCATCTGATCGACAGCTTCAGCGACATGGCCGGCAGCAGCCTGGGCAAAGTCGATCTGGTGCTGCGTACCGGCCAGTTGGCTGACTCGCGCCTGGTCGCCACGCCATTGGCGAGCATGGTCCGCGTCGCCTGCGCCAGCCCTGACTATCTCAAGCAGCGCGGCGTGCCCGAGCACCCGGCGCAGTTGAGTGAACACGACGGGCTCGACTGGGAGGGCCTTGCGCCGCCGTTTGCCTGGAAATTCGAAGTGGACGGGCAAATGCAATTGCACCGGCCATCGCGGGTGCGTCTGAGCGCCAACAATGCCGAAGCTCTGGCGTGTGGCGCGGCGGCGGGTCTGGGCGTCGCACACTTGCCGACCTGGCTGGCCAGCGAATACCTGCTGCGTGGCGAGCTGGTGCCGCTGTTTTGTGAAAATGGCCTGCCGCCTCCGGAGTCCACCGGCATTTACGCGCTGCGCATGGAACAGCAGGTCCATTCGCGCAGTCGGTTGTTGCTGGAATATCTGAAAACCCGCTTCAGCCCGGTGCCGCCGTGGGATCTGGCGCTGCAACGGCAATTCGCCCGGCACTGACGCCGGACATATTTATCTGGCGCCTTAAAGATTCGAGCGCTAGATTAAAAAACGATCAACGATCAAGGCTTTGACAATGACTTGCGAACGCGACAACTGCGACGACCTTCTGCTCGACAATCAGGCGTGCTTCGCCCTGCATTCGACCTCGCTGATGATGACCAAGGTCTACAAGCCGCTGTTGCAGGCGCTGGGCCTGACCTATCCGCAGTATCTGGCGATGATGGTGTTGTGGGAGAAGGACGGTTTGACTGTCGGAGAAATCAGCGCACGCCTGCTGACCGATCCGGGATCGCTGACGCCATTGCTCAAACGCCTGGAAGCCGAAGGCCTGCTCAGCCGCACCCGCAGTCGCGAAGATGAGCGGGTGGTGATTGTCGAACTGACCGCAGCGGGCCGAGCCTTGCGAGACAAGGCGCAGACGGTGCCGCAGTGCATTCTTGGCGCCAGTGGCTTCACCCTGGAACGTCTGCAGAAATTGCAGGCCGAGCTGCAAGCGCTGCGCGGACATCTGCAAGACAGCCTGAATTAAGCCCCGCTACATTCCCCTGTGGGAGCGAGCCTGCTCGCGAAAGCGTCCGATCAGACAGCGAGTCGTTGAATGTTCCACCGCCTTCGCGAGCAGGCTCGCTCCCACAGTGATTTCAGCGCCAACAAAAAAAATTTTCCCCGCCTGCATTCCCTCGCCAAGCGCTCTAAATCAAGCCTTACCCGCCCCTTCCACGCTATGCCCTTGAGCAAAACGCGATTTTTATTAAAAATTTATCTTGCGCACTAAACATTAGCGCTATACATTCTCTTCACACCTACTTAGCGCGCAAACAATTAGCGCACAAAACCACAACCAATGAGGCTCACACCATGCAAACTCTCTACACCGCAATCGCAACTTCCACTGGCGGCCGTGACGGTCGTGCGATCTCCAGCGACAACGTACTCGACGTCAAACTGGCCACCCCGAAAGAACTCGGCGGTGCTGGCGGTGCGGCGACCAACCCTGAGCAACTGTTCGCTGCCGGTTACTCGGCCTGCTTCATCGGCGCACTGAAATTCGTCGCCAGCCAGACCAAGCGCAAGATTCCTGACGACGCGTCGATTACCGCCCATGTCGGCATCGGCCAAATCCCTGGCGGTTTCGGTCTGGACATCGATTTGCACATCAGCCTGCCGGGCCTGGAACAAGCCGACGCGCAGTCGCTGGTCGACGCCGCTCACCAGGTCTGCCCGTACTCCAACGCCACCCGTGGCAACGTCGATGTCCGTCTGCACGTGACTGTGTAATCACCCAAGCCCCCGGCCCGAACAAGGAAAAATGAACATGAACACTTTCAGCAAAGTCTTGACCGGTACCCTTCTCGCCCTGTCGGTACACAGCGCTTTCGCCGGTGATGTCGAACACAACACCCAAGCATTCCTCGATGCGCTGAATTCAGGCAGCGGCAAGCCGATCGAGCAGCTGTCGCCCAAGGATGCCCGCGCCGTGCTGGTCGGCGCGCAGTCCGGGGTCAAGTTGACGTTGCCCAAAGCCGATGTCAGCGAGAAGACCATCCAGGTCGATGGCCAACCGCTGAGCCTGACCATCGTCCGGCCGGCCGGGGTCAAGGGTGAGCTGCCGGTGTTCATGTTCTTCCATGGCGGCGGCTGGGTGCTGGGGGACTTCCCGACTCACGAACGTCTGGTGCGCGATCTCGTGGTCGGTTCGGGTGCGGCGGCGGTGTTCGTCAACTACACCCCTTCGCCGGAAGCGCATTACCCGGTGGCGATCAACCAGGCCTACGCTGCGACCAAATGGGTGGCGGAACACGGTAAAGAGATCAATGTCGACGGCAAGCGCCTGGCCGTGGCCGGCAACAGCGTCGGCGGCAACATGGCCGCAGTGGTTGCGCTGATGGCCAAGGACAAGGGCACCCCGGCGATCAAATTCCAGGTACTGCTGTGGCCGGTGACCGATGCCAACTTCGACACCGGTTCGTACAACCAGTACGCCGAAGGGCACTTCCTCACCCGCAACATGATGAAGTGGTTCTGGGACAACTACACCACCGACGCCAAGCAGCGCAACGAGATCTACGCTTCACCGCTGCGCGCCACCACCGCGCAACTCAAAGGTCTGCCGCCTGCACTGGTGCAGACTGCCAGCGCCGACGTGTTGCGTGACGAAGGCGAAGCCTATGCGCGCAAACTCGATGAGGCCGGAGTACCGGTAACGTCGGTGCGGTTCAACGGCATGATCCACGATTACGGTTTGCTCAACGTGGTCAGCCAGGTACCGGCGGTGCGTTCGGCGATGTTGCAGGCGTCTGAAGAACTGAAGCAACACTTGAAGTAACCACCGTCCCATTGTGGGAGCGAGCCTGCTCGCGAAAGCGTCCCGTCAGACAGCGCTTCATTGAATGCCACACCGCATTCGCGAGCAGGCTCGCTCCCACAGGGTTCCGAGTGTTTCTTACAGGCACAAAAAAACCCGACTCAATGGTCGGGTTTTTTCTTTCCGCAAAAAGCAGTGCTTATTTCGCACGGCCTTTGTAGGAACCGCCTTCGCGGGTATCGATCTCGATCATGTCGCCGATTTCGATGAAGTCGGCAACCGACAGCTCGGTACCGTTCTTCAGTTTGGCAGGCTTCATCACCTTGCCGGAAGTATCACCGCGAGCGGAGCCTTCGGTGTAGTCAACCTGACGCACGATGGTGGTCGGCAGCTCTACGGAAACCAGACGCTCTTCGAAGAACACGGCTTCGCAAACGTCGGTCATGCCTTCTTCAACGAAAGGCAGAACGCTTTCGATGTCTTCGGCGTTCAGCTCGTACATGGTGTAGTCAGTGGTGTCCATGAACGTGTAGGTGTCACCGCTGATGAACGACAGGGTGGCTTCTTTACGATCCAGGATCACGTCGTCCAGTTTGTCGTCCGCACCGTAAACGGTTTCGGTCTTGTAACCGGTCAGCAGGTTCTTCAGCTTGGTCTTCATGATCGCGCTGTTACGGCCCGACTTGGTGAATTCAGCTTTCTGAACCAGCCAAGGATCGTTGTCGATACGGATCACGGTACCGGGTTTGAGTTCTTTACCAGTTTTCATTGCGAATATCCGAATTTGGATGGGATTTACAAAAATCTAGGCCGCGTATCATATCCAATTTACATAAAACTGTACCAGCGCCGTGGCAAGATCCGCCTGCAAGGCCTGTTCCAGACACCATGCCTCGGCGTTTTTCTCGAGTTCCGGCCAATGATTTCGCACCGCCAGCCAGTGCTCGCCGATCGGTTGCCCGGCACTCCACGCTCGCCACAGACCGTTCATCGCCTGCGCCGCAGCGGGCGGAAGGCCTTGGGTGTAGAGCGCGAGAAAAGCATCAAGCTTGTCCAGATGGATGTCATCGTCCTGCTGATAGATGTGCCAGAGCATCGGCCGCCCCGCCCATTGCGCGCGAACGAATGAATCTTCACCGCGCACCGCGTTGAAATCGCAGCACCAGAGCAGATGGTCGTATTGGTCCTGCCGGACGAACGGCAGCACCTGCACGGTGAGCGAATCGCGCACGTGAATTGCGCCGACCGTCAGGGTTTCTACCTCCAGCCAGCGCGCCACATCGCCGAGAATCCGCCCTTCCGGCACCAGCAGGTGAGTCGGCCGTGCATCGGCCGCCAGCACATCCAGCCAACTGGCCAACCCGGCGTTTTCATAAGCAAACAGCGAGATCAGTTGCGCATCGGGCGCGGGATCAATACCCAGACCTTGCAGGAAATGTCGCTGAGCCGGTCGATCCTGCTGAAACTGCCGACGCTGTTCGAGCAGTCCGCGTTCGCGCAGCAGGCCACCGGTGCCCGGTTTGAAGCCTGGAAAGAAAAAGAACTTCTGCACCGTTTTGTATTTTACCGACGGCAAGCCGTGGCAGCCGGTGACCCAGTCTTCGGCGCTGAGATAATCGAGATTGAGCCACAGCGGTGGCGTTTCCCGTGCGGCCATGCTGTCCATGTAGTCGGCGGGCAACTGACAGGCGAAGGCGGCGATGACTACGTCGGCCGCCTCGGCGTGCAGCCATTCGCTCGGCCACTGATGCACCTCGACACCCTGCTGCCACTGCTGCGCAAGATCAATATCGATCTCAGGACAGAGGCGCTCGAACGCGCGCAGATCATCCACCCACAGGCGCACCGGCAAGGCATGCTCGGCCACCAGCTGCCGGGCCAGGCGCCAGGTCACGCCGATGTCGCCGAAGTTATCGACCACGGTGCAAAAAATATCCCAGCGGGGTTTCGCTTTAGCCATGCCGTTCTCCCGTTGGCAAAAAACCTCGATTGTCCGCATAAATGCGCTCGCGCAGAAGAGCCGACGGCGATTAATCTTCGTGCGACAATCGCCGCTTGCCCGCAACCATCCGCCAGGAGGCCGCCATGCCCTACCGTCCCAATCCCCGTCGTCCCTTGCCTGTTCAGCTTAGCGCGCTGCATCTGACCGGCAGCATTGCGCTGGGCCTGTGGCTGGGGTTCCTGGCGATTGCGCTGACCTGCTGGCTGCTTTCGCGCTTTATCTTTCCCGAGCAACTGGCCCCTGTCGCGCAAGCGGTGCAGCAGCGCGTCAATCCCCCGGCTGTGGCGCCCGTGCAGGTTCAGCCGGACATTCCGCCGCAAAGTCCGCTGTTCCAACAGTACGAAGAAAACCTGCGCAAGAATGAACAGCAGGCCCGACTGGATCAGGCGCGCGCCAATTCGCGTAATGCGTCGAACCCGAAATGCCAGTTCTGGCTGCAGCAGGACCAGACCGCGCCGACGGAAAAGAGCCGCGCCAACGTTTTGCAATTCTGCGATTGATCATGAACAAACACAGTGTCCACCAGTTGATTCTCGACAAGCTGCGCATTGACCTCGACATCGCCGAGCGCGCCGCGCAAACCGCTTACGAAACCGCGACCCACGAAGAAAACATCGCCGAAAACAAGTACGACACGCTGGGGCTGGAGGCGTCGTATCTGGCGGCGGGTCAGGCGAAGCGGGTTGAGGAAATCCGTCAGTCACTGGCGCTGTGCCAGAACCTGACCTTGCGTGCCTACGATGAAAATCGCGGCATCGAAGTCGGCGCCCTGCTCGGTCTGGAGGACGAAAAGGGTCGCGAGCAATGGCTGTTTCTGGCGCCGGATGCGGCGGGGCTGAAAGTCGACGTGGTCGGTCAGCCGGTTACCGTCATCACCCCGCGCTCGCCGCTGGGCAAAAGCCTGCTGGGCAAGTTCGCGGGCGATGAGGTGGAGATTCTGGTGGCGGGCACCCGGCAACAGTTTGCTGTCACCGAGGTGCTCTGAAGCGGGTGCTTAGTGAACGGGCAGTTCGACGCCGTCGAACAGCTCTTCGAGCTCTTGCTTGTTGTGGCACTGAATGGCCTTGGCCATGACTTCGCGGGTCAGGTGCGGGGCGAATTTCTCGATGAAGTCGCACATGAAGCCACGCAGGAAGGTGCCACGACGGAAACCGATCTTGGTGATGCTCGACTCGAACAGTTCGCTGGCATCCAGCACCACCAGATCGTTATCGAGCTTGGTGTCGACCGCCATTTTAGCGACGATGCCCACGCCCAGCCCCAGACGCACGTAGGTTTTGATCACGTCGGCGTCAGCAGCGGTGAACACCACTTTCGGCGTCAGGCCACGATGGCTGAAGGCTTCGTCGAGCTTGGAACGGCCGGTGAAACCGAACACGTAAGTGACGATCGGATATTCGGCCAGCGCTTCGAGAGTCAGCTTCGGCAGCTTGGTCAGCGGGTGGCCATGGGGTACGACCACGCAGCGGTTCCAGCGGTAGCACGGCATCATCACCAGATCACCGAACAGCTCCAGCGCTTCAGTGGCAATGGCGAAATCGACGGTGCCGTCAGCGGCCATTTCGGCGATCTGCATCGGCGAGCCCTGATGCATGTGCAGGGCCACGTCCGGGTATTGCTTGATGAAATTGCTGATCACCGGCGGCAGCGCATAACGCGCCTGGGTGTGGGTGGTGGCGATCGACAGGGTGCCCTTCTTCTCGTTGGAGAATTCCTGGGCAATCTGCTTGATGCTTTCGACTTTGCGCAGGATCTCGCCAGCGGTGGTGATGATGCGCTCGCCGGCCGGGGTGACGCGGGTCAGGTGCTTGCCGCTGCGGGCGAAGACTTCGACGCCCAGCTCGTCTTCCAGCAGGCGGATCTGCTTACTGATGCCCGGTTGCGAGGTGTACAGGCTTTGAGCGGTAGCGGAAACGTTGAGGTCGTGGTGCGCCACTTCCCAGATGTAGCGCAGTTGTTGAAGCTTCATATCAATCCCTCAAAGCAGGTAGACGCCACGGGCATCAGCGACGGTATATAACTATATTAATGGTTCGAAGAATAAATCTAGAACTTTTTTATCAAAACGCCATTATTCCTGCTTCAGCGATCCTCACGCCGCCGACGTTCCATCAGCGGCACCAGATAGACCGGCACCTTGGCCAACTGCAGGACCCGCGCCGCCGTGCGCCCCAACGGCGTTTCCGCGCCGACGCCATGGCTGTGACTGCCGACGATCAGCAGATCGACCGAGAGCTTGTGCACCTGGTCGAGAATCACCTGCGACGGATCACCCTGCAGCACGCGCACCGCGCGAATGCGCTGCAGATCCTGTTCGCCGTCGTCCCCCAGTTCTTCACGAAAGCTGTCGAGCACCCGTTGTTCGATATTGGCGATGACTGTTTTCAGACCCTGACTATGGAATTCGTTCAATGCCTGTTCGTCGAGATAGCTTTGCAGCACCGACTCGGCAAACAGGCCCATGGGTTCCACCGCGTGTACTACATACAGATCGGCATTGAAGGTGCGCGCCAAGGCCAGGGCATGCTGCATCACGAACGGTGCGTACAGACCGAGGTCGGTGGCATACAGCATTGAGCGAATCATGGGACCTCCTCGCGAGCCAACGATGGCGGAGATTGATTCAGCTTAGCAGTGCCTTGGCGAGTACGACGTGCGACGCAACGTCCTGAATGAAAAGGCTCTAGATCGACGGTTCGTTGCTGATGCCATGGGGCACGTGGCCGGTGGCGACCACTTCGCGAGCCAGTTCGCAATGGCCGGTCTGGTCATCGAAGAACACGTCGGCGGCGAAGGCTTCGAGGAACGCCGATTTGGTCAGGCCACCGAGAAACAGCGACTCATCGAGACGAATATCCCATTCCCGCAAGGTGCGAATCACCCGCTCATGGGCCGGCGCCGAACGCGCGGTCACCAGCGCCGTGCGGATCGGGCAATCGTCATCGGGAAACTCGCGCTGCAACAGATTGAGCGCTGCCAGAAAGCCCTTGAACGGCCCACCACGCAATGGCTCGCGCGCCGATTCGCGTTCCTTGGCCTGAAACGCTTCCAGGCCGCCGGACTGATAGACGCGCTCGGACTCGTCCGAGAAGATCACCGCGTCACCGTCGAAGGCGATACGCAATTCATCGCTGGCCGCGCGGCTGGCGCCACCGGACAGAATCGTCGCGGCGGCGAACCCGGCGTCCAGCGCGGCACGCACGTCTTCGGCGTGGGTCGAGAGAAACAGGTCGCAGCCAAACGCTTTCAGATACGGATACGGACTGCGCCCGCCGACGAACGCCGCACGAGAAATCGCCAGGCCGTAATGATGAATCGAATTGAACACGCGCAGACCGGTGTCGGCGCTGTTGCGCGAGACCAGAATCACCTCGACCCGCGCGCGGCCGAGGCGACTGTTCAGGCTCAAGAGTTTTTCCACCAGCGGGAACGCATCGCCCGGCGCGAGGATTTCGTCTTCGTGCTCGATCTGATATTGCCGATAGGCTTCGACGCCGCTCGACAGGTAGACCTTGTGGCTTTCGCTCAGGTCGAACAAGGCGCGCGAGGAAATCGCCAGCACCAGTTTGTCATCGATGTTATTGGCCATGCCTTCCCCCAGAACAACCGACTCAGGTATTGCGTCGGCCGATAAAACCCAAATGGCGATACAACGCCTCGATGCGCGGCAACTCGCACCCCGCCGCTTTCGCCGCCGCCAGTGGCCGGGCGTAGATCGCCTCCAGCTCCAGCGGGCGTTTGTGTGCAAAGTCGTGGTACATGCTCGGCCAGTAATCGGGCATTTTCTCGGTCATGGTGAACAGGTACTCGGCATAGCCGGGCGGGATCTCGTATCCACAGGCCCGGGCGCCCTGCACCACTTCCGCCATCAACGCCTGAATCGACAGGCGGCTGTCAGCATCAGCCATCAGCGCTTCGGTTCCCGCGCCGAGCAATACCGAAAGTCCGTTATAAGGAATATTCCACACCAGTTTCTGCCAGCGCGCCTGATGCAGGTTGGCCATCGCCTGCGAGTCGATGCCGGCGGCACGGAACAGTCCGGCGCCCTCCTCGACGATCGCCATGCGCGCTACTTCATCAATGGCCGAGCCGCTGTGATAACCGACATTCACCGCGCCAAGGGCCTGATGGGTGATCTGCCCCGGCCCTTCGCGGTGCACGCAAATCAGGCACAGACCACCGAGCAGATGCAGCGAATCCGGCAACAGTGGTCGCAGGCTGTCTTCGACACCCAGACCGTTCTGCAGCAACAGCACTTTTGCATCAGGTTTGGCCGCTTGAATGATCGCCGGGGCCAGACCGGCGTTGCTGGTGGTCTTGGTGCCGACCAGCAGCCAGTCACAGGGAGGCATGTCTTCGGCAGCGGAATAGGCATTGGCCGGATGCAGCGTCAACGGGCCGTGCACCGCACTGTTGATTTGCAAACCGCGCTCAGCCACTGCGGAAAATTCGCTGCGCAACAAGAAATGCACATCGAAACCGGCACGCGCCAGCATCACCCCGTAAAACCCGCCGATCGCACCGGTGCCAATAATTCCCACCACCGGTTTGCTGACTGTCTCGCTCATGGCAACTCCTCTGCAATTCGACCCAGCGCCTGTGCCACTGCCTGGTTGAGCTCGGCAACCGTCAGGCGGCTGTGCACTGCGCCAAAGAACTCGCCGTCGCGCACCACAAACAGCGCCGGCAAATGAAACACCTGATAACGCTCGACCAGGCCGCCGTTGTTGCCGGCGTCGATCCAGCACAGCCGATCGATCGCCAGCGGCAATCCCGGCAACACCTCGCGGGCATAACGACAACTGGCACAGCCGACGCTGGTGAAGATCACCAGAGAAACCCCGCGCATCGCCAGCAGCCGCTGGTCGGCGTCGAAGTCGGTCAGCTCGGATTCGACCACTATACTGGGGGAAACAATGTCAGATGGCCGACACAGGGAGTCTGTGCTCATGGGACGTTTCATTCCTCATCCGGACGAAGTGCCGGTTGAATTGACGTTACTCAAGCCTGAATGCATTTCCAGACAACAGCTGCACACTATCAGCCTCGGCGGCATCGCTTGCAATTACCACCGCGCCTGGCGCCATGGCACTGCGCTGCAAGTGCGCATGCCGACGCTGAATGCCGACTTCTGTTATCCGGGCTATGTGGCCTGGTGTCTGCGGCGTAAAAAAGGCTATCTGGTGGGCATCGCTTTCACTGATGAACAGACCCTGTTCAGCGCGCGAATGGGTGAGCAGGTGTGTCAGATCGAACGCTATTCGCGCATGCAGGACAGCCACGACGATCTGCAGGATAGTCAGGCGCTGGCCCTGCAATGGGTCGAGAAGCACGCCGAAGAGTTCTCCCACGACAACCTGCGCAAGGCTTTTGCGCAGCCAGCGCTGGACTAAAGCACGGTTTGCCCATTGTCGAGCCGCCTCTGACGCGCTAAGGTTCGGCTCCCCCGACGCGCTAAATCTGCTGTGCTCCGCCGCGCGGGGATCGCTGGCGGCCGGCACCCGTGACCTGACGAGTAAACGATGGCTGATTTACCGATCAACGACCTAAACGTCGCCTCTAACGAGACCCTGATCACTCCCGATCAGCTCAAGCGTGATATCCCCCTGAGCGACGCCGCCCTGCGCACCGTCACCAAGGGCCGCGAAGTCATTCGCAACATTCTCGATGGCACCGACCACCGTCTGTTCGTCGTGATCGGCCCGTGCTCGATTCACGACATCAAGGCTGCCCACGAATACGCCGATCGACTCAAGGTGCTCGCCGAGGAAGTCTCCGACACGCTGTATCTGGTCATGCGTGTGTATTTCGAGAAGCCGCGTACCACCGTCGGCTGGAAAGGTCTGATCAACGATCCGTATCTGGACGACTCGTTCAAGATCCAGGACGGTCTGCACATCGGTCGTCAGTTGCTGCTCGACCTGGCCGAGAAAGGCCTGCCGACTGCCACCGAAGCCCTCGACCCGATCTCCCCGCAGTATCTGCAGGATCTGATCAGCTGGTCGGCCATCGGCGCGCGTACCACCGAATCGCAGACTCACCGCGAAATGGCTTCCGGCCTGTCCTCGGCGGTCGGCTTCAAGAACGGCACCGATGGCGGCCTGACCGTGGCGATCAACGCCTTGCAGTCGGTGTCCAGCCCGCACCGTTTCCTCGGCATCAACCAGGAAGGTGGCGTGTCGATCGTTACCACCAAAGGCAACGCCTACGGTCACGTGGTGCTGCGCGGCGGTAATGGCAAGCCGAACTATGATTCGGTCAGCGTGGCGCTGTGCGAGCAGGCGCTGAACAAGGCGAAGATCAAGCCGAACATCATGGTCGATTGCAGCCACGCCAACTCCAACAAGGACCCGGCCCTGCAACCGCTGGTGATGGAAAACGTCGCCAACCAGATCCTCGAAGGCAACCAGTCGATCATCGGCCTGATGGTTGAGAGCCATTTGAACTGGGGCTGCCAGGCAATCCCGAAAGATCTCGCCGACCTGCAATACGGCGTGTCGGTCACCGATGCCTGCATCGATTGGTCCGCCACCGAAAACACCTTGCGCAGCATGCACGCCAAGCTCAAGGACGTATTGCCGAAGCGTCAGCGCACGTAAGCTGCGTTTTACGCGCATAAAAAAACGCCGGACATTGTCCGGCGTTTTTGTGTGTGCGGTTCAAATCTTCGCAGCGCGGCGCTGATGACGTTCCATATAGCGCTCGACGTAGGAGCATGACGGGATCACCGTGTAGCCCATTTCTTCGGCGTATTGCAGCGCGCGTTCAGTCAGCGCTGCGGCAATGCCACGGCCGCGCAGGGCGTTGGGCACGAAGGTGCGATAGATATCCAGGGTCTGCTTGCCCAGATCCATGTAGGTCAGGTAAGCACGATGACCGTCCACAGTGGTCTCGAATTGATGACCAGCCTGGTCATGGTGGATGGACAACGCCTCGCTCATCACTACTCCTCGCGGGTCTTGAATTGTGACCCCTACCTTACCGATGTTTTTCCGGCGAAGGAACATCTACGCCACCCCGTGCCTGATGGACACTGAGAAGAGCCACACCGATCTCGCGCAATCTGACACCTGCTGAATAGTAGGCACCATTGGCGAAAATGCTCAAGGTACGCTCGTCATCGGATGGTTTGCGTGCATTGGCATCGATGGTCGCAGGTTCGGCCGCAAGACAATCTTTGCGTGCCGTTTGCCTGAACATTGCCGGAATGTTGAGACTTAAGACGTGCGACCTTTTTTAAAGTCACCTGTACATCAACAAAGATACGCGAAGCGCTTCGCAGAACCTGAACAAAAGTGTGGACGAATTCATTTAGAAAGACTTTAGCCGAAGTCGCAAAAACAGCGCACGAGGGCGGGAACTTTTTCCGTTTGAGTCGCTCACGCCGGGGCTTGCAGCTGGATATTTTTTATACAGCGCAGTTAAAAGTTGCTCGAAAAAGAATCAACGCCTACAATTTTTTTTGCTTCTTGCGCTACGTCAGTTTACTTACTACAAGTAATGGGTAGTATGTACGCCGGCTATTTCCTCAATCGTGAGGAGACAGCCACTTAATTTGAAAGTCCTTGAAGGGGAACACGATGAACAACGTTCTGAAATTCTCTGCTCTGGCTCTGGCCGCAGTTCTGGCTACCGGTTGCAGCAGCGCATCGAAAGAAACCGAAGCACGTCTGACCGCTACTGAAGACGCAGCTGCTCGCTCCCAGGCTCGTGCAGACGAAGCTTACCGTAAAGCTGATGAAGCTCTGGCTGCTGCTCAAAAAGCACAACAGACTGCTGACGAAGCTAACGAGCGTGCTCTGCGCATGCTGGAAAAAGCTAGCCGCAAGTAATAATCCCTCGGGATTGTTATCGAGCCGATCCGGTTTTCCGGGTCGGCTTTTTTGTGCCCGGTGCTTTTCTCCGGGCAATAAAAAACCCGCCGACGCTGCACGCATCGGCGGGTTTCGATCAGCTCTTATTGCTGCAGGTCGATCGGTGCACTGCTCACCATTGGCGCCGAGGTATTCGGCACGGCGATCTCTACCGGCAGGCCGTCTTCGGCGGCAACCACATCACGCACCACATCCCAGTTCATGCGCAGGTTGCTGGTGATGTCTTCACGCTTGAGCATCGCGTTGATTACCGCGGTGTGCTTGTCGACTACCGACGGATTGCCCTTGTCGTCGAGCGGCGTGTGCGCTTCCAGATAGACCTTGCCGCCACTGCGACCGAACTTGTACGGGTCGTTGATGATGCGCACCGAGGTGCCGACCGGGACCATGCCGGCCATCTCCAACACGTTGTTGTTGAACATGCGAAAGCAACCATGGCTGGTGCGCATGCCGATGCCGAACTTCTTGTTCGAACCGTGGATCAGGTAGCCCGGCGTGCCGAGGGTGAACTTGAACGGCCCCAGCGGGTTATCAGGACCGGCCGGCACCACATTCGGCAGCGGATCACCGTCAGCGGCGTGTTCGGCCTTGATCGAGGCCGGAGGCGTCCACGTCGGGTTCGGTGTCTTGGCGATGATCGAGGTGTGCGCGATCGGCGAGCCCCAGCCTTCACGGCCGATACCCAGCGGGAAGGTGTACACCACGTCACGGCCTTTCGGGTAGTAATAGAGACGGTATTCGGCGAGGTTGATGACGATGCCTTCACGCGGGCCAGGCGGCAGGATGAAGCGCGTCGGCAGGACGATCTCGGTACCGGCGCCCGGCAGCCAGGCATCGATGCCCGGGTTGGCCGCAACCATTTCCGAATAACCCAGATCGTAGGTGGTACCCAGATCGGCGAAGGTGTCTTCGTACTTGGCTTTGATCACCTGCACCTGGCCGACGATGTCTTCGCCGGGTGGTGGCAAGGGAAGCTCCAATGCAGCAACGGGGCCGGCCACACACAGGGCGGCAAGTGACAGGCAGCGGGTGACGGCAGGAAAGCGCGGCAACATCCGGAAAATCCTTCGCATGATCATCAAGGGTATAAGGGCGCGATTGTACACCGCGGCTTGGGGATTCGGGGAGGTAGCACCGCTATTGGCGACAGGGTGCGTTCAAGGTGGGAGCGAGCCTGCTCGCGAAAGCAGTGTATCAGCGACCATAAATGTCGATTGATAAAACCCCTTCGCGAGCAGGCTCGCTCCCACACTTTGATCTTCAGCGCTCAGAGTTCGAAACGCAGCTCAGGCCAGATCGGCGAGGTGCCGCGCTTCTGCGATTCGAGAATCGCCCGGCACAGCGAGCACAGACGCTGATCCTGGAACACCCGCCGATCAACATTCGACCAGCGCGGTTGCGCCGGCAGCAGAGTGCCGCACAGCGTGCGATCGGCCGAGCCACCGAGTTCCAGCTGACGCGTCACCAGATGCACCCGCACTTCCTGGCAGGCGAACAGATCCAGCTGCTCGTCAGGCTCGATCAGTTGGTAGGCAAACAGGGACCAGGCAGGACGCGGCATCGGGGGCTCCAAATTAGGGGGCGCCACATTAGCCGAAAGCCTGCCTCTAGAAAAGCCTCATAACAGCGGTTTTAGCGTCGGCCAGACATTTTCCAGCAACTTGCCCTGAGCCCCGGCGGCCGGGTGCAGACCGTCGGCCTGCATCAGCTCCGGATGACCACCGACACCTTCGAGAAAAAACGGCACCAACGGGATGTTTTTCTCTTCGGCGAGCTTGCCGTAAACCTCGGCGAACGAATCGGTGTAGCGCTTGCCATAATTGGGTGGCAACTGCATGCCGAGCAGCAGCACTTTCGCGCCGCTCTGCCGCGAGCTGTCGATCATCGAGGCAAGATTTTGTTGCAATTGCGTTGGCGGCATCCCGCGCAGGCCGTCATTGCCACCCAGCTCGAGGATCACCAACTCCGGCTTATGCTCTGCAAGCAGCGCCGGCAGCCGCGCCTGGCCTCCGGCGCTGGTGTCGCCACTGATCGAGGCGTTGACCACTTTATCGTCGAAACCCTCCTGTTTGAGCCGCTGCTCGAGCAGCGACACCCACCCCAGACGGGTATCCAGGCCGAAACCGGCGCTGATACTATCGCCAACGATCAGGACAGTACCCGCCGCTGCGTTCTGGGCCATGCACATCAAGGCCAGGCCAGCACTCAAAAACCATACACGCATCGGATTCTCCATGGGCGCAAGCATTCTCACCGCGAAGAACCTCAGCAAAGTGGTCCCTAGCGCGGAAGGTGAACTGACTATCCTGCACGAACTCAGCCTGGAACTGAACAAGGGCGACAGCCTGGCCATCGTCGGCGCGTCCGGTTCCGGCAAATCCACCCTCCTCGGCCTGCTCGCCGGCCTCGACCTGCCGAGCAGCGGCGAAGTCACCCTCGCCGGCCAGGGCCTGAGCAATCTCGATGAAGACCAGCGCGCACGAATCCGCGCCGAGCACGTCGGGTTCGTCTTCCAGTCGTTCCAGTTGCTCGACAGCCTCAATGCGCTGGAAAACGTCATGCTGCCGCTCGAACTCGATGGCCGCAAAGATGCCCGCGAGCGCGCCACGCAATTGCTCCAGCGCGTCGGCCTCGGCCAGCGCCTGACCCACTCGCCGCGCCAGCTCTCCGGTGGTGAACAGCAGCGCGTGGCCATCGCCCGCGCCTTCGCTGCCGAACCGGACGTGCTGTTCGCCGACGAGCCGACCGGCAACCTCGACAGCCACACCGGCGAGCGCATCAGCGACTTGCTGTTCGAATTGAACAAGGAACGCGGCACCACCCTTGTGCTGGTGACCCACGACGAACGCCTGGCCCATCGCTGCCGGCGCCTGATCCGTCTTGAAGCCGGGCTGCTGGTCGCCCCTCTGGAGCCTTGATGGCACGTTTGCCGCTGTTGCGTCTGTTCAGTCTTGCCCTGCGCCAGCTCATGCGCGATGCCCGCGCCGGAGAATTGCGCGTGTTGTTCTTCGCGCTGGTGGTGGCCGTCGCGGCGAGCACCGCGATCGGCTACTTCGGCGCCCGCCTCAACGGCGCGATGATGCTGCGCGCGACCGAGTTTCTCGGTGCCGATCTGGTCCTTGAAGGCAGCTCGCCGGCGCGCGAGGAGCAAATCCGCAGCGGCACCGAACTGCGCCTCAATCATGCACAAGTGGTGGAGTTTTCCAGCGTCATTGCCACCGACAACGGCATTCAGTTATCCAGCATCAAAGCCGTCGACCGCGCCTATCCATTGCGTGGCGAGCTGAAGAGCGCGCCCGCGCCGTTTGCCCAGGAAGAAGTCGGCGGCGAACCGCAACCCGGTGAAGCCTGGGTCGAGGCACGTCTGTTGACCGCGCTGGATCTGAAGATAGGCGACAGCATCGACGTCGGCATGAAGACCTTGAAGCTGACCCGCGTGCTGACCTACGAGCCGGATCGCGCTGGCAACTTCTACAGCCTGACGCCACGGGTGCTTATCAACCTCGATGACCTCGCCGCCACCGGCGTGGTGCAACCCGGCAGCCGGGTGAGTTATCGGGAACTGTGGCGCGGTGAACCGCAGGCGCTGGAGACCTATCGCGAGTTGATCAAACCGGGGCTGGCTGCGAATCAGCGAATCCAGGATGCCCGTGACGGCAACCGACAGATTGGCGGCGCGCTGGGCAAGGCCGAGCGCTACCTGAACATGGCCAGTCTGGTCGCGGTGTTGTTGGCTGGCGTGGCCGTGGCGCTATCAGCCAACCGTTTCGCCAGTCGGCGTTTCGACGCCAGTGCCTTGCTGCGCTGCCTCGGCTTGTCGCGCCGGGAAACCATGGTGCTGTTCAGCCTGCAACTGACGGTGCTCGGCCTGATTGCCGCCATCAGTGGCGCCCTGCTCGGTTGGCTGGCGCAGTTGGGTCTGTTCGCCCTGCTGCATGATTTGCTGCCAAGTGACGTGCCACCGGGTGGCCTGTTTCCGGCGATGGCCGGGATTGGCACCGGGCTGGTGGCGCTGGCCGGTTTTGCCTTGCCGCCTTTGGCTGCACTGGGTCGCGTGCCGCCGCTGCGGGTATTGCGCCGCGACATGCTGCCGATCCCCTCGAGCACATGGATGGTCTACGGCGCGGCGCTGGGGGCGCTGGGCTTGATCATGTGGCGTCTCAGTCTGGATCTGCTGCTGACCTTCGCCCTCCTTGGCGGTGGCGTAGTCGCCGCGCTGGTGCTGGGCGGCCTGCTGTTGTTGCTGCTGCAAAGCCTGCGCCGCATGCTCGCCCGCGCCTCGTTGCCATGGCGTCTGGGCCTTGGCCAGTTGTTGCGGCATCCATTGGCGGCGGCCGGGCAGTCACTGGCGTTCGGTCTGATCCTGTTGTCGATGGCGCTGATCGCACTGCTGCGCGGCGAACTGCTCGACACCTGGCAAAACCAGCTACCGAAAAACGCGCCGAACTATTTCGCGCTGAATATCCTCCCGGCTGACAAGCAGGCCTTCGCCGATCACCTGATCAAGGTGTCGGCGCAAGCGGCGCCGTTGTATCCGGTGGTGCCGGGTCGGTTGATCAGCATCAATGGCGAGGCGGTGCAGCAAATCGTCAGCAAGGACTCGGCCGGTGACCGCGCCATCCAGCGTGACCTGAGCCTGACCTGGGCGGCGGATCTGCCGGCCGGCAACAAGCTCACCGCCGGCTCGTGGTGGAGCGGTCAGCCGTCCGACGACGTGCCGGGGGTTTCGGTGGAAGGCAAGGTGGCCGAAAGCCTGAAACTCAAACTCGGCGATCACATGGTATTCAGCGTCGGCGGGGTCAATCGCGAAGCGAAGGTCACCAGCCTGCGCGAGATCAACTGGGACAACTTCCAGCCGAACTTCTTCATGATCTTCCAGCCCGGCACCTTGAAGGATCTGCCGGCGACCTACCTGACCAGTTTCTACCTGGCCCCTGGGCATGATCAGCAGATCGTCGAGCTGTCGCGGACCTTCCCGGCGGTGACCATCCTGCAGGTCGAGGCCTTGCTCGAACAGCTGCGCAGCATCCTCGCTCAGGTCACCCTGGCGGTGGAATATGTGTTGTTGTTTGTTCTGGCTGCGGGGATGGCGGTGCTGTTCTCCGGCCTGCAAGCTACGCTGGATGAACGCATCCGTCAGGGTGCGCTGTTGCGCGCGCTGGGCGCCGAGCGGCAGTTGCTGATCAAGGCGCGGCGTATCGAGTTCGGTTTGTTGGGTGCGGTCAGCGGTCTGCTCGCGGCGATCGGTTCGGAGGTGGTCAGTCTGGTGCTGTACCGCTTCGCCTTCGATCTGCCATGGCATCCGCATCCATGGCTGCTGGTGCTGCCGTTGATTGGCGCCGCGCTGATTGGTGGCGCCGGTGTGTTCGGCACTCGCCGGGCGCTGAACGCCAGCCCGCTGACAGTGTTGCGCGAGGGTTGATAGACTCACGCGGTCTTAATCACAAGAAGTCGCCATGAGCCGTTATCGCCCTCCCCGCACCGCCGGCACCGCGCTGATCACCCCCGAGGGTGAAGCGCGGATGCGCGCCGAATTCCATGAGTTGTGGCATGTACGTCGCCCGCAGGTCACCCAGGCGGTGAGTGAAGCGGCGGCGCAGGGCGATCGTTCGGAAAACGCCGAGTACACCTACGGCAAAAAGATGCTGCGCGAAATCGACAGTCGCGTGCGTTTTCTCACCAAACGCCTGGAAGCGCTCAAGGTAGTCAGCGAAAAACCCAGCGATCCAAACAAGGTGTATTTCGGCGCCTGGGTGACCATCGAAGACGAAGACGGCAAGCAATCGCGCTACCGCATCGTCGGCCCTGATGAACTGGACCTCAAACTCGGCTTGATCAGCATCGACTCGCCGCTGGCCCGCGCGCTGATCGGCAAGGCACTCGACGCGGAAGTGCGGGTGCAAACGCCGACCGGCGAGCAGTTCGTTTACATCGTTGCGATTGAATACCCGTAAGACTGATCAGCGCCGAGTGATCAGGCCCTGCCGTGCAACGCGGGTCAGTTGCTTGATCATCTCCGGCGCATCTTCTGCGCTCGGCGCCTGAATCACCGCCAGATCGAAGCTGTCCGTAGCGAAACGCGCCAGCGACTCGCCGTCATCGACAAACTGGATCAGGAACGCGGCAGGACCGCCGCTGCGACGTGGCCAGCCATCGAGATAACGCAACAGCGTCGGCTGGTGTTTGCCGCCAAGAAGAATTTTCGGGTTGCGCTGGGTGACATGTGCCGTGATCGGCGCGGGACGTGCAGGAGGGCGTAATGCGTTCATCGTGTCGTGTCTCTGCCTCAAAAGTCTGCATGGCAGGTGAGAGGCAACACCGAACCAGCGCTTTAGCGGTATTTCGAAGCCCTGTTCCGGCTTCTGACGGTAACTGTAGAAGTCACCTGGCGCCCCGCAAGTAGCTGTTTAAATCGGCGCATGGGCAACATCCTAGAGAACGTGACCGATCAGTGTCAAGAATCCCCCGCAACAAAAAAAGGCCCGCGCAATGCGGGCCTTTGCCTTGAGCCAGAGCCTTCAACTGGCGATGGCGCGATCCGCCGAGAGCTTGCCGGCACCTTCGATCAGTACCGCGATGCTGCCGGCCAGCAGAGCCAGAGCAAACTCATAACCGTTGTTGGCCATGAACAAACCGTTACCGATGTGCACCGAGAAGATCGCCACCAGCGAGAGGAACGCCAGACCGAGTGCCGCCGGGCGTGCCAGCAGGCCGATGATCAGCGCCAGACCGGCGAAGAACTCGGTACCGCCGGCCAGCGAGGCCATCAGATAGCCCGGGGTCAGGCCGATGCTTTCCATCCATTGCGCGGTGCCGGCCAGGCCGTAACCACCGAACAGACCAAAGAGTTTCTGCGAACCGTGGGCGGCGAAGATCACGCCGACAGCAATGCGCAGGACAGTCAGGCCGTAACCGGCGCGGGTGAACAGAACCTTGTTGATCAGAGAGCTCATGGTGCATTCCTTGTTGTGCAGAAGTGTTTGTGTGTTTGGGTTGGTCGCCATATTAATCAGTTTATTTCATGTTTAAAGCGCAAATATTTCGCCATAACAATCGAATTTTTAGATTATTTACGTGTGACCACTTTCTGCTGCCGGGGCTCGAGCGACTCACGCTCCCGGTCGAATGCCAGGTAATACTTGTTCACGCTATTAACATAGCTGACGGCGCCCATCCCCACCTGCTCCATGGCAATGCGCTCCACCTGGAAGAACCACTGGTTGGGATTGAGACCACGGCGGCGGGCTTCGGCGCGCATGCCCTGCACGCGCTCGGGCCCGATGTTGTAAGCGGCGAGGGTGAACGCCATGCGCTCACGCTCGTTGAGTTTCGGGCTGCTGAAGAACTTGCGGCGGATCATCGCCAGGTACTTGGCGCCGGCCTGCACATTCGCATCGAGATTCTGGATATTGCTCACGCCGACCCGTTGCGCGGCGGACGGGGTGATCTGCATCAGCCCGGTCGGGCCGCTGCCGCTGCGAGCGTTGGGCTGCAGACGCGATTCCTTGAACGCCAGCGCCGCCAGATTGAGCCAGTCCATGTTTTGCGCGTCGGCATGCTTCTGCAGGGTCGGACGGAGTTTTTCCAGACGCTGACGATCGGCCTTGGCCAGCGGATTGTGTACTTGATACAGGCGTCGATAGATGCGCAGGAACGCGGCGTCTTCGTCCGACGGTCTCTTGTAACCAGTGAGGAAGCGATCGATGCTCGCGCGTAACATCGACGCATCACGCCGCACGAACCAATGTTCTTCCCCCGGCTCGCCGAGGCTCAGTTGCCGATCGAGACGCAGCTTCGGCAAGATCTTGCCCCAGCGCTCGGCAATCGGTTGCTCGACGATGGTCAGGTGGAAAATCCCGCCCTGGACCATCTCCAGCACATCTTCGACCGCCAGCGTCGGATCGACCCACTCGATATTGATCGGCGCCAGTTTGTGCAGCGCCAGTTTCTGGTTGAGCTGACTGACCACCTCCCCCGCCGCACTACCGGTGGGCAAGGCCAGGGTCTTGCCGGACAGTTGCTCGACCTTGGTGTAACGGCGCTGGCCCTTGATGCCGACCAGCACCAGCGGCACGTTGCTGGCAATCGGCTCACTGCTGGCCACTGCATAGCCCGATGGCAGATCGAGCAGTTCACCGGGAGCGACCATGTCGCCTTCGCCGCGCTGCAAAGCGCCGAGCAATTGATCCTTGGCTTTGGGAATGATTTTGAGGGTGACTTCCTGGCCGTCGCGAGCATGGCCATTGAGGTATTGCTCGAACGCGCGCAGTCGGTGGTACTCGACACCGATGGCCTGACCCTGGACCTCGCCGGAGCTGTTGCGGCTCTGATTGACCAACACCCGCAACACGCGGCTGCTGCGAATGTCCGAGAGGTCGCGAACCTTGCTCGCCGGCACGGCTTGCAGCGGCCCGGGCAGGCGCGCGACCGCCGTCATCGGCAGCAGCAGCGCAGCACACAACAGCAGCAGAACCGAGGGACGATGCATCCACTCTCCGAAAAGAATACGGGGCTATTCGTCGCAAAAGGGACGACATCACCGACGAAAACAGAGCGCTTTGAGCGCTGATAAAGTGCGAGAGACTGGCACAGTGATGGCATCGTCGCCACCCCGGAGTTCTTCGCGGCCTCAACAGACAGCCATAAGTCTTTGTAGTTCTTGGCTTTTCTTATAAATCTACAGCTCTGATATGCTTTCCGGCCTTCGGCCCGAGGTAGCACCATGCAACTCATCGATATCGGCGTCAACCTGACCAACCCCAGTTTCGCCGACAAACACCAGGCCTTGCTCGACCGCGCCTATGCCGCAGGCGTCTGCCAACTGGTGCTGACTGGCACCAGCGTCGAGGGCAGCGAGCAGGCGCTGGAACTGTGCCAGCAACTGGATGAAAGCGGCCAACGGCTGTTCGCCACCGCCGGTATTCACCCGCATTCGGCTAGCGACTGGAACGCTGACAGTGCCCGTTGTCTGCGCAGTCTGTTGAACGAATCCAGCGTCGTCGCGGTGGGCGAATGCGGGCTGGATTTCAACCGCGACTTCTCCCCGCGCCCGCAACAGGAAAAGGTCCTGGAAGAACACCTGGCGCTGGCCGTCGAGCTGCAATTGCCGGTGTTCCTGCACGAGCGCGATGCCAGCCAGCGCCTGCTGGAGATCCTCAAGGACTTCCGCGATCAACTGCCGGCGGCGGTGGTGCACTGCTTCACTGGCGAGCAAAAGGCCTTGTTCAGCTACCTCGATCTGGATCTGCACATCGGCATCACCGGCTGGATCTGCGACGAACGCCGGGGCACGCATCTGCATCCGCTGGTCAAAGAGATCAAAGCGGGACGGCTGATGCTGGAAAGCGACGCGCCATATCTGCTGCCGCGCACGTTGCGGCCGAAGCCGAAAAACGGCCGCAATGAGCCGGCGTATCTGAGCGAAGTGCTGCGCGAGGTGGCGTTGCATCGCGGCGAGACCGAGGAAGCGCTGGCCGCACATACCACCGCGTGTGCCCGGGCGTTTTTTAAACTCCCCATTCTCATCTGACTGCACACGTCCCCTGTGGGAGCGAGCCTGCTCGCGAAGGCGGTGGATCAGCTACAAATGGGCTGAAGGACGCAGCGCTTTCGCGAGCAGGCTCGCTCCCACAATAGATCTCGGCATCTGTTGATTCATATCAAAACTCCCAAATCTGCATAGCGGCACAATAATGGCACCTTGCCAAAACTGTTTCCGCTATCAGAGAAGACCTCCATGGGTGCCTGGCTTAGCAACATCTCGCTGAAATACAAATTCTGGGCGGTCAACGCGGTCGCCTTTGTCACCACCCTGCTGCTGGTGCTGTACGCCGTACATCTCGAACAACAGGCCCGCAGCCACGCCGCGCAGGTGTCCGCGCAGGCGCAGGCGCAGTTGCTCAAGGCCTGGCCGACCGGGCAAGCTTTGCCCAAATCCGCCCAGGTGCTGACCTTCAAGCGCGGTGAAGCGCCGCGTCTCAACGATCAACCGCTACTGGAAATCAGCGGCAGCAACGGCTGGAACGCCACCAATGAAATGCCGCTGTTTGGCGAGAATCCGTTGATCGGCGCCGAAGTGTTCAGCCGTGCCGACGGCGAGCAAGTGGCGGTCATCGCCTACGCCCCGAGCCTGAACCAGGTGTTCAGCGAGCGTTTCGCCAACTATGCGCTGGCGGTATTCATCCTGATGCTGGCGATGCTCGGTGCCTCGCAATTGTTGATCCGCTTTCTGCTCAGCCAGCTCAACACGTTGAAAGACGTGATGCTGCACGTTGAAAAAACCGGCGATCTTTCTGCTCGTGTGCCGCTGGTGGGCAAGGACGAAGTCGGGCAGATGGCCAATGCCTTCAACGCCATGCAGGCCGGCTATCAACGCGTCGTAACCACCGTTGCCAGCACCGCGCGACAACTGGATGACGGCGCTGCGCGGCTGGCCTCGAGCATGAATGATGTGCGCCACGGCATGCTCGGCCAGCAAAGCGAAACCGACCAGGCTGCCACCGCGATCAACGAAATGACCGCCACCGTTTATCACATCGCGCAACACGCCGGCGCCACCCGCGATCTGTCGAAAACCGCCGATGGTCTCGCTGGAAGCGGTCAGCAGGTGGTGGCGCGCGTGCAGCAATCGATTGCCGGGTTGTCCAGCGGCGTGCAGCAGACGGCAGAAATGATTCAACGCCTGGCCGAGGACAGTCAGAAGATCAACGGCGTGGTCAGCGTGATTCACAGCATTGCCGAACAGACCAATCTGCTCGCGCTCAACGCGGCGATCGAAGCCGCGCGCGCCGGGGAGATGGGTCGCGGCTTTGCCGTGGTCGCCGATGAAGTGCGCAACCTCGCCAAGCGCGTGCAGGCGTCCACCGACGAGATCACCAGCATGATCGCCGCGTTGCAGGCCGGCACCCGCGATGCGGTGGATTTCATGCAGGAGAGTTCTTACAAGGCCGACGACTGCGTGCAGCAGGCGCAGGAGGCTGGCGCGGCGCTGGCGGAAATCACCGGAGCGGTGGCGCAGATGCGCGAAAGCAACACGCAGATTGCCGTGGCGGCGGAACAGCAGAGTCAGGTCGCCGAGGAGATGAACCGGGCGGTGGTGAGTATTCGTGACGTGACCGAGAACACCGTGCAGCAGACGGTGGATTCGGCGACCACCAGTAATGAGCTGGCGACGTTGGCCGGGGCGTTGAACAAGGCGATAGGTCAGTTGAAATTGTGAGTCCGCTTTCGCGAGCAGGCTCGCTCCCACATGCACCATTGAATCAATGTGGGAGCGAGCCTGCTCGCGAAGGCGTCAGAGGCATCTACATCGAATCCTGCGATGACGGCTATCACTTCAATAGCCAACCTTGATTCGCCGCCCTCCGCGCCCGGGCCTATTCTTCAAGCATGTGTTCAACATGGATCGAGGAGTAGCAAACATGGGCAAACGTCACCCCAACCTTCCCGCGTGGCAATGGCGCGCTTACCCGGGCAACCATCAGCATCCGACCAATCTGGTCCTGCACCTGATTGCCGTGCCGCTGTTCATCGTGGCGTTTCTGCTGATCGTGTCGGGGGTGTTCAGCCTGAGCCTGGCCAGCGTCGCCATCGGCGTGATCGGTATCGTCGCGGCGCTGGGTCTGCAGCGCCACGGCCACGGTCTGGAGGCGCAAGCCTCCGAGCCGTTCAGTGATCGCAAAGATGCCGTGTCACGTTTGCTGGTCGAGCAGTTTCTGACCTTTCCGCGGTTCTTCCTCAGCGGTGGCTGGTGGCGCGCCTGGCGTGAGCGCCACCGTCGGCATTGAGTCAGGCGAAGATCGTCACGGTCTGCCGACTCATGGCAATCAACTCCCCTTTCGCACTCCACAACTTCGCGGCGACATGGCCGTAGCCGTCGGCCGCGTATTCGATGTCGGCCAGGTATTGGCACCAGTCCAGCGTGCTCAGGTCCTGTAACGGCTGCACGAATTCGATGGTCCAGGTCAGCGTGCTACCCGGTGCCGGTTTCTTCAGATACGGCAACAGCGCCGGCGGCCAAGCATCCACCAGCGCCAGCAGATGCGCCTCGTTGACCGGCTCCTCTTTGACATCCCCACGCAACCGCACCCAGCCGCCCATCAAGCGCGAGGCCGTGCCGGAGAACGGAATACCGCCGACGCTCCAGCGCATCGCCAGATGGCGCATGAATTCCGGGGTCACGCCTTTGATGTACGGCAGCTCCTGGCACTCGTCCCAGTGTTTGATGGTGGGCGCCGGATAGGCTGCGACGGCGACTTCCGAAGGCCGCGAGGCACCGAAGCTGCCCTGAATGATCGTCACCACTTGGCCATTTTGCATGGCGCGGCCCAACACCTGGCTGACGGCTTTGCCTTCACGCAGCACGTCGACTTCGAAACTCACCGGCACTTCCGGCTCGACCGGGCCGACAAAGGTAATCGCCAGCGAACGCACCGGGCGCTCCGTCGGCACCCTCGCGCGCATGGCTTCAAATTGCAGCGCGGCCACCAGCCCGCCAAAACTGGCCCGGCCCTGCCCCCATTCGGCGGGGATGGTCACTTCAGGTTGTTGGCGGACAGCATCGAGCAGATCGCAAAAGCGCATGACAACCTCGGAAAACGAGAAAGGAATGCGCGGATCTTACCCAGCCCCGGGCGGCGGCGCAGCGTCTATTCCGGTCAAATGGGCTGACAGATAGGCCTTGGCCCGATTCCTTCAAGCGACAAATCACCTTGTGGGAGCGAGCCTGCTCGCGAAAGCGGTCGATCAGTCGACAA
This sequence comes from Pseudomonas sp. Sample_20, assembly GCF_004307585.1. Lineage (NCBI taxonomy): Bacteria > Pseudomonadati > Pseudomonadota > Gammaproteobacteria > Pseudomonadales > Pseudomonadaceae > Pseudomonas > Pseudomonas sp. Sample_20. Next base: position 123,471 of record NZ_RCOA01000073.1, read on the forward strand.
CGATTGCGACTGACACGGCCTCTTCGCGAGCAGGCTCGCTCCCACAGGGGAACAGAGCCATCTTCAGGAGTGTTTGAAACACGTCGCGCTGAGCTTTTCCAGCACTTGATCGGCTTTCAGCTCTGCCTTGATCAACCCTGCCTGCCAGGTGGCCACGCACGGTTGCAGATCGGCTTCCTGCTCGGCGCGGGCCAGCCATTGCCAGCAATCGTGCCAGTCGCCCAGCGCGCCTTGCGCCGATTTCAGGCGTTTGTAAGCCGGTTTCGGCAAGCGATCCAGCTCGGGATAGGCTTCGATGCCATAGCGCACGCGCTTGATCAGCAGGCGCAGACGATGGCGGTCATGGGCGGGATCGTGCAGCGCCGCATCGAGTTTCTGCCATTGTTTGCCCAGGCGTTTTTCGATGCGTTTATCCAGATCCTTGAGCAGCCCCTGACGCTGGGACGCGCGCAAAAATCGTGGAAACGCGTCGAGAATCATCAGCAGCGAAGCCAGTTCCGCACTCGCCGCCAGCGCCGGATACGCCTCGGCCATTTGCGCCAGACGCCGCTGTGCAGCCTCGGGTTGATCATGCTCGAGCAGATACGCCGCCAGCACTTCGCGATCACGCCACGGCGTGGTCAGATCACCCACTGCCGAAGCCGCCGCCTCCAGTTGCTCGACACCCGGCAAGCCGCGCAACGGCCGCAACAGACTGCGCAACCGCCGCACCGTAGTGCGCAAATCATGCAACGCCTCCGGATCAGTGCGCGCAGTCAAGCGCGCCTGACATGCCAGCAGCCGCACATCCAGGCTCAACACATGAGCCACCAAGCGATCGATCATGGGGGTCTACTCCGTAGGACAGCTTCAAGTTGCAAGCTACAAGCTTCAAGCTGAACGCGGTCGCTTTAAGCTTGCCGCTTGCAGCTAGAAGCTTGCAGCTGCTTTTTTAACGTCCTGCGCGGGATTCGCGGATGTAGAAGCGGGCTTTTTCGGCCTTCTTGCTGCAGCCTTCGAAGCCTTCGAATTGTTGCTGGGTCTTGGCGGCGGTCAGCAGCGACAGCGCTTTGGAATAGCTGACGGTGCCGGCGAAGCCTTCAGCCTTGGCCAGGTCCAGTTCGTGCCAGGCCGCGTCGAGTTGGCTGCCGCAGCTGTCGCGGTACGCGGTTTTGCCGGCGCAACCGGCCAGAACCAGAGCCATCAACGGTACACAGATCCAGGCTTTCATCACTCACACCTCAAGGTAGGTCAACAGTCGTGCAGGTAAGACGGTCAAGCGGCGAAAAAGTGCCTCGCTGACCGGTCAAACCACGTGGCGCAGAGCATAGCGCGCAAGCGTGCGCCGCGAACGAAAAACGACGTCACCGCTTCGCGCAACGACCTTGGCGATTGAGCCGCTTGGCCGATGCGTGCATTGTGCAGGCTTGTCGGGAGGAAGTTTGATGAAAAAGCGTGTCGCACTGGTGCTGGGCTCCGGTGGCGCCCGGGGCTATGCCCATATCGGCGTTATCGAAGAAATTGAAAAACGCGGCTACGACATCGCCTGCATTGCCGGTTGTTCGATGGGCGCGGTGGTCGGCGGGATCTATGCCGCCGGCAAACTGGATGAGTACCGGCGCTGGATCGAAAGCCTCGATTACCTCGACGTGCTGCGCCTGGTTGATGTGAGTTTTCGTCTCGGCGCGATTCGCGGCGAAAAGGTCTTCGGGCAGATTCGCAAGATCGTCGGCGAGATCAACATCGAAGACCTGCGCATCCCCT
>NZ_RCOA01000002.1:0-5994 GCF_004307585.1 Pseudomonas sp. Sample_20
CTTCGGCGTTGGCCAGTTCTTCCTGCATCTTGGCCATTTTTTCCTGCATCTGCTGCGCCTGCTTCATCAGGCCGGCCATGCCACCTTTCATCATGGGAATCACCTCAAACGTACTTGGATAAAACAGCGCCCGGCCATCTTGGCCGAGCACCTTCAGTTATTAGCCTTGGGTGACCAAGGCGTCGACAGGTTCAATAGTATCGCTTCGCACCACCGCGCCGAACTGCTGAACCATCTGCTGGATGAACGGATCACCGTGGATCGATTCCTCCGCCTCACGCTGGCGATTGGCGCGGCGGCGCGAGGCGGCCTGGGCCGGGGTTTCCTGCTCAGGCTTGATCAGCTCGATGGTCAGCGTCAGCGTGCGCCCGTGGAACTGGTTCAACGCGTCGTTGAGACGACGCTGTTGCGTGGCGTTGAACAGGGCGCTGTGGGCCGGGTCAAGGTGCATCAGCCAGTGGTCGCCGTCGACCGCAATCAACGTGCAGTTGGCGGCGATGCTGCCGGTCATGCCGGAAATCGGCAGTTTCGGGAACAGCTCCAGCCATTGCAGGGCCAGACCGGTGGCCGGTGCGGCGGCAGGTTCCGGCTCGGGTTCAGGCTCCGGATCGGCGGCGTGTTCGCTGGCCAGTTCGTCGAGGTAGCTGTAGGCCGAATCCATGTCCGGCTCGATGTAGTCTTCATCCAGCGGCGGTTCGTCGTCCATGTCCATGCCCGGCGTAGCGGCATCGACGTCGGCGACGGACGGCTCGGGAATCGGCGCGGCGGCCCACTCCGGCGCATCCGGCACCACGCTGTCCGGGGTCGGCAGCGGCATCGGCGGCAATTCAGGCTGCTCGCCAGCAGTTTCCAACACTGGTTCGACAGCGGGTTGCTGAACGGGCGCAGGCTCGGCCTCGGCTTCCACCGGGTCGTTCCATGGCAGATCGACCACGGTTTCGACGGCGACTGGCTCAGGCTGCGGTTGTGCTTCGACAACCGGCACAACCGGTTCTGGCTCGGCAGCCGGCGCTGCTACTGGTGCGAGTGCAGGCGCAACAGCCGCAGCGACCACCGGCGCAGGCTTCGGCGCGGCAGCCACTGAGTTTGCGGAATCAACTGTGGCCTGGCTGATCCCCACTGGCTTTAGCGGTTGCCTCGGTGCATCCGCCGTATCCGCCGGTCGGAACGCGAGCATCCGCAGCAAGACCATCTCGAAACCGCCGCGCGGATCCGGCGCCAGCGGCAAATCGCGGCGCCCGATCAGGCCCATCTGGTAATAGAACTGCACGTCTTCGGCCGGCAACGCCTGGGCCAGGGCCAATACGCGATCACGGTCGCCGTGGCCATTGTCGACGCCTTCCGGCAGCGCCTGAGCGATGGCCACGCGGTGCAGCACGTTGAGAATTTCCGAGAGCACGCCGTTCCAGTCCGGGCCTTGCTCTGCCAGATGCCGCACGGCTTCGAGCAGCGCCTTGGCATCGCCCTCGATCAGCGAATGCAGCACGTCATAGACCTGACCGTGATCCAGCGTGCCGAGCATCGCGCGCACGTCGGTCGCGAGGACCTTGCCTTCACCGAACGCGATGGCCTGATCGGTCAGGCTCATGGCGTCGCGCATCGAGCCGTCAGCAGCGCGACCAAGCAGCCACAGTGCATCGTCTTCAAACGGTACGTTTTCTGCGGTCAGCACGTGGGTCAAATGCTCGACCACACGCTCAGGCGTCATGTTCTTCAGGGAGAACTGCAGGCAGCGCGAAAGAATCGTTGCTGGAAGTTTCTGCGGATCGGTGGTCGCCAGGATGAACTTGACGTAGGGCGGCGGCTCTTCGAGGGTTTTCAACAGCGCATTGAAGGAATGGCTGGAAAGCATGTGCACTTCGTCGATCAGGTAGACCTTGAAGCGCCCACGACTTGGCGCGTACTGCACGTTATCGAGCAGTTCGCGGGTGTCTTCGACCTTGGTGCGGCTGGCGGCGTCGATCTCGATCAGGTCGACAAAACGGCCTTCATCGATCTCGCGGCACACCGAGCACTCGCCGCAGGGACTGGAGGTGATACCTGTCTCGCAGTTCAGGCACTTGGCAATGATCCGCGCGATGGTGGTCTTGCCGACCCCGCGCGTCCCGGTGAACAGGTAGGCGTGGTGCAGCCGTTGGCTGTCCAAGGCATTGATCAGAGCCTTGAGCACATGGGTCTGGCCGACCATTTCGCGGAACGAGCGTGGACGCCATTTACGTGCAAGAACCTGATAACTCATCGAAAACCGTCGCAGCGAAGGAAGCAGAAGCGGCTAATGCTAGCGGAGCAAGGGCAAAATTGCATCCGGTGTCCTCGTCTAATATGGCTAAGCTGCATCAGCAGAGGCTTTTATCAGCTCGGGATGGGGAATTACCGGAGCGTCTATGCGGTGGGCCGTGGCGGCATTGCTGGGTATCAGCCTCAACGCGATGGCAGCGCAAGCGCCGTTGCGCTTCGCCGTGCCGGACAGTTGGGCGATGCCGATGGTGCAACTGCAAGGCGGCAGACCGACCCAGGGCATCCTGCACGACGTCCTGCTCAGTCTGGCGACCCAGGTTGGCGCGCCAGCGCAATTCGTCGTCCTGCCGCGCGCGCGGGTTCAGAGCGCCATGGAGCACGGCGACATCGACGTGCGCTGCTATGCCGCACAGTCGTGGCTGCCGAATCAGTCCGGCGATTACATTTGGAGCGTGCCGTTGTGGTTTCAGCGCGACCTGCTGATCAGCCGCAAGGAACAACCGGCGCAGATCAATCCCGCCCGGCTGCCGCGCCAGGCCATCGGCACCGTTCTCGGCTACAGCTACCCTACCCTGCAACCGCTGTTCGACGCCGACCAGTTGCAACGCGAAGACGCGCGCAATCAGGAACAGGTACTGGAAAAGCTACTAGCCGGGCGATATCGCTATGCGGTGAGCAATCAGTGGACGCTGGACTGGATCAATCAGCGCCTGCTGCCGGAGCAGCAGCTGCAAGGGGTCGCGGTGCTGCAAGAACAGAATATCGGCTGCTATGTGAGGAACGACCCGAACGTGCCGGTGCAGCGGATCCTGCGCACGTTGCTGCGGATGAAAATGTCCGGCGAGATCGACGACATAATCCGGTTGTACACCGGCGCCTCTTCAACCACACCCTAACCGCCTGTGGGAGCGAGCCTGCTCGCGAAAGCGGTATGTCAGGCGACACAGTTGTTGAACACACCGACGCCTTCGCGAGCGGGCTCGCTCCCACAGGGTTGGCCGGGTCAATAACCGTGCGATTCGCGGAATTTCGGCTCGCGGCTGTGGTGATAATCGATCCACTCGACCACGTCGTAAGGCAGATAAAGCTGCTGCCGGGCACGGGACACGGCGATGTACACGGCGCAGATGCGCTGATCGAACTCGTAGGCATCCTTGAATTTCTCGTTACTGAGCAACGTCCGGGTCAACAGCACGCGCCTGAACTCCATGCCGCCAGCCCGCTCGGCCATCATCAACAGACAGGCCTTGCCCGGCTCGATGATCTTTTGGCTCAGTCGCGTCAGGTCGGCAATCATGAAGCCGTTTTGCAGTTGCGCTTCGATCCACAAAAACGCCTCGTCGAAACGGTTGGCCTCACGCACCATCTGCCAATCAGCCATGTCGCTGAAATACGGGTGCGGTCCTTTCTCGCTGGACCCGGCGTTATAGAAATCACGACGGAACAGCTCAATGGCGGTGGTCATGAAATGCTTGATGTCGTCCTGCGCTTCCCGGTCGGGGAAACTGAAGGCGCAACTGGAGTCGTGCAGATGGATGGCCCACATCATCGTGTCCCACGGTGAAGCGGTCAGCACCACGCAACCTTCGGGCGGCACGAAGGCTTGCGGGTAGTACTCGATATCGACGTCGGCGTGACGAGCGCCTTCGAACGGCACTTTGCTCTTGTGCGTATGGCGCGAGATCAGCGGATTGACCAGGCGCTCGACATTGCGCCCCGAGCGCACCGAATAGCAGATATCGCTCTGACGAACTTCACGCTTGCGCTTGGGCGCCTCGCCCGTGGCCTGCTGATACTCATCGCCGAGGGTGATCAGCACCTGCTGCCCGCGCTCGATGATTTGCAGCAACGACGCCGGCACATCCTGGCTTTCGTCGATGATCACATGGGTGTAGCGCGGCGGGACGCGGCAACCGGCGAGACTGGCGCGTTTGATCATCAGCAACGTCGGAAAACCGCTCTGGCTGGCCCAGGCCGGATTGGCTTCCAGATACACCCACAGGCGACTGGAGTATTCCAACAGCGCTTGCGAGTCTGCGCCGGTCAAGGGCTGCTGGAAGTGCGGCAAGTGCCTGGCGGACAGCGTGTGATCTCTTGAGGCGCAGTACAGCTTGAGCACGCGCAGACAAACTTCGAGGGTGCCCGGCCCGTCGTGGTGGCGAAAGCCGAAGATATTCAGTTCCTGCGCCAGCGCCTGCTTGCCCGGGAGACGCGCCGGCGTCCTGGCCATAGGCAACCGGGGACCAAGCAGCTGAGCCTGGGCGAAATCGAAAAAGGTCTGGCCAATTTCCGTGTCGTGGACCTGCACGATGTGCTTGCGCAGCGTCGCCAGTTTCGCCGGGGTGCGCGCCAGCACCAGTGTGCGTTTCGAGCGCAGGCATTCGATCAGTGCGCTGAGCATGTAGCTCTTGCCGATGCCGGCATAACCCTGCACGTGCAGGTCTTCGTCGAGGTTGGCTCGGAAGGTTCGCAGCAGTTTGTCCTGCGCCGCGCTTAACCAGTGCTCCCGCTCGCGGGGGGTGACCATCTGCTGGCGGAACGGGTTGTTCTGTTGCTGATGGCGGACTTTGTAGTCCACATCCCATTGCCCGCCGGGCAACAGAAATGCCTGCGCGGCGACTTCATCGGCCATGAGAAAGCGCAGGTTCAGGCCTTTGAGCGCATTGAGGCCGAAATACAATTTGCGCGAATCGAACAGACGCCGCGCCTCTGCAAGCAGTCCCGCCGATCCGGTGCGCCGAGAGGTGACAGACCAGTCAATGAGTCTGGCGAGAATCTTCTCCGCTGCGCTGGCGCTCAAATCCTGCTCCGTGGCCTGGGCGAGGTTCTGGATGACCAGCACTGCCGCCAGTTCCGGGTCGCTCAGGCGGGCCAGTGTCGCGTCACCCTCGGGCTGCAACAGCGCCGTACACGCATCATGGGTGATGGGCAGAAATACCGGGGTGGCCAAATCAAAATGTTCCGGGTGCATACAACCTCGCCGCCTGGGCTTTAATACAACACCAGATCAGTCCTGGTCATTCTCGTCGTGCATTTCATGGGACTGCGGCAAGTTTCTCTCACTGCCGGACTCGGGGCTGATCCGCAGCTCGAAGGAGTAGCCGCCGAGCGTGCCGGACATGCCGCGTCGTTCAGTGCCGCTGGCCACCGCCCCCGCATCGATCTGCGCCTGCACTTCGTAGAGCGCCATTTCCAGCAGTTTGCGCAGGTGTTCAGGGTTTTGCGCGCTGGCTTGCAGTTGCAGGTCGTACTGGCCGGCCACCGATTCAGCGAGGGCCGGCTGGTCCTGCACCGCGAGCGGCTGCGCAGTTTCTTCAGCCGCATTGAACACGGTCGAAGCCGCCAGAATCGCAGCGTGCTCCTCATCCATCAGGTCGAGCACTCGCGACAGCTCCAGCGTGCGTTCGGGCTGATCCTGCATCTGCGTTTTGACTTCCAGACGCCGCATCTGCCATTCGCGCAGTTTTTCACGAGTCAGATCGTCGATTTCACCCACTTGCCTTACCTCTCAATGCCAGGCGAGGGAGTATGCCACTGTTCGCTGTCGACAGCCGCACGGGCACCGGGACGCTGCGCGGCTGATCCGCGCGTTTCTGATGGCGGATCAACGCCACTAGCCAAATCGCAGGCATAAAAAAACCGCAGTGGGCGAAACCCATGCAGTTCTCTTTGAATTCTCGGTAGTTTCGTTAAGGTGGTGCCCCCACCAGCCACACCCCGGCACACAATGTTCCCGCTGTGGCTGCTTCCTTCCGG
>NZ_RCOA01000011.1:0-5854 GCF_004307585.1 Pseudomonas sp. Sample_20
GCGATGGTGTTCATGCTGGTGCCTTTGAACCCGTGACGGGCGAACTCGTCTTCGGCGGCTTTGAGAATGGTCTCTTCGTTCTTCTGACGAATGCGGCTGGCGGGTTTGCCGCCGTGGGCTGGGACTTCAAAGGTCATAGGCACTTCCGGGATTGTCTGTGGGTGCAACCAGTTGCGTTGATAGCGCACCCACAGGCATCCGACAAGTCCTTGCGCGGAAAAACAGTTACGCCTGTTCGATCTTGTTCAATGACGCGGGGCTTTTTGTCTCAGCGGTTTTGCCTTCCGGCAACAACAGACACAGGACGATTGCCGTCAGCCCGCCGCTGGTGATCGCCGAGTCGAACAGGTTCTGCACCAGTTTCGGCAACAGGTGCAGCAGGTTCGGTTGCGCGGCGATGCCAAGGCCGACGCCGAACGAAGTGGCGATGATCAACATGCTGCGCCGGTCCAGCGGTGACTGCGCGAGAATGCGTACGCCCGCCGCCGCCACTGCGCCGAACATCACCAGCGTCGCACCGCCGAGCACCGGTTTCGGGATCTGTTGCAGCACCGCGCCGATCATCGGGAACAGGCCGAGGCAGAACAGGATCGAGCCGATGTACAGACCGACGTAGCGGCTGGCAACGCCGGTCAATTGGATCACGCCGTTGTTCTGCGCGAACGTTGTGTTGGGGAAGGCGCTGAAGGTCGCCGCGATCATGCAGCTCACACCGTCACCGAGCACGCCACCGCGCAAGCGGCTTATATAAGAAGGGCCGCTGATCGGTTGGCGAGCAAGCATGCAATTGGCGGTGAGGTCGCCGACGGTTTCGATGGTGCTGATCAGGTAAATCAGCGCGACCGGCAGGAAAGCGGTCCAGTCGAAGTTGAATCCGAACTTGAATGGCGTAGGAAAACTCACCAGTGGCAAGTCAGGCAACGGCTGTGGCAGCAGTTTCCCACTGAACCAAGCGGCGAGGCTGCCGAGCACCAGTCCGATGATGATCGCCGACAGTCGCACCCACGGCGTATTCGAGCGGTTGAGCAGAATGATTGTCAGCAGCACGAACACGCCCAAGGCCAGATTGCCCGGCGCGCCGAAGTCCGGCGCGTTGAAGCCGCCACCCAGATCGGTGATGCCGACCTTGATCAGGCTGATGCCGATCAGCGTGATGACAATGCCGGTCACCAGCGGTGTGACCACTCGCCGCAACTGACCGATGAAACGGCTGAGCACGATCTGCACGATTGCGCCGAAAAAGCACACGCCGAAAATCATCGCCAGGATATCTTCCGGGCTGCCGCCGCGCTGCTTGACCAGAAACCCGGCCGACAGCACCGCACCGAGAAACGCGAAACTGGTGCCTTGCAGACAGATCATCCCCGCGCCGATGCCGAACGGTCGTCGCGCCTGGATAAAGGTGCCGACGCCCGAGACCATCAACGCCATACTGATCAGGTACGGTAGATGCGCGGTCAGCCCGAGCGCCGAACCAATCACCAGCGGCGGGGTGATGATGCCGACGAAACTGGCGAGCACGTGTTGCAGCGCGGCGAGAATGGCGGCGAGTGGTTTGGGGCGGTCGTTGAGGCCGTAGATCAGTTCACTGGACGAATCGGAATCTGGCTGCATGGTTTTGGCTTCTTGTTGAAGGACGAGTCAGCCCTTCACTGCAAAAACCTGTCCACTTGCTCAGGTTATTACTGGATTCTGTCGATGAGGCCCTGCCGGGCTGGGCTCTGCGCGCTTATCTATCGCGTCGCGGCCAGACTCTCCAGGAAACTTTCCAGCACCAAATGAGGGCGCCGCCCCTTACGCGTGACCGATGCCAGACTCAAATCGTAATAACGCGTGCCGGCCTTGAGCGCACGCAAGCGCCCCTGCTGCACCCAAAGGCTGGCGTAGTGATCCGGCAGGTAACCGATGTAGCGCCCGGTCAGAATCAGAAACGCCATGCCCTCGCGGTCAGAGGCACTGGCGGTGCAGTTGAGCGCTTGATAATGCGCCTGAATCTCCGCCGGCAAACGAAAGGTCGGCGCAATCGCGTCCTGACTGTCGAGGCGTTGATCATCGAGTTGCTTGTCGTCGACATAAAACAGCGGATGACCCACCGCGCAATACAGCAGCGAACGCTCGCTGTACAACGGCTGATATTCCAGTCCTGACAAGGCGCTGGCCTGCGGCACCACGCCAACGTGCAGGCGCCCGTCGAGCACACCTTGCTCGACTTCATTCGGCGCAATCATGCGAATCTGGATCTGCACATCCGGCCCGCGCTCCTTCAACTGCGCGAGGGCGTGGGTGATGCGCATGTGCGGCAGGGTGACGAGGTTATCGGTCAGACCGATGATCAGCTCGCCGCGCAGGTGTTGGTGCAGGCCGTTGACCTCAGTGCGGAAACTCTCCAGCGCACTCAACAATTGCAGCGCTGATTGATACACCTCACGACCTTCCTCGGTCAGGGAAAATCCGGCCCGGCCACGCTGACACAAGCGTAAGCCGAGGCGCTGCTCCAGATCGCTCATCTGCTGGCTGATCGCCGAGCGCCCGATGCCGAGCACGGTTTCCGCTGCGGAGAAGCCGCCACACTCCACGACACTGCGAAAAATCCGCAGCAGGCGAATATCAAAATCACTGACCTGGGCCAGCGGATCGGCGCGGCGGCTGCTCATTTTTTGTTCTCTTTGTTTAGCAATGATCTAACTGAAGGTTAGAAGAGTTGGATTTCACCGACTTTATCGCCGTGGCAATTTAGCTGCAACAACGCTTTCCATCTCCCTGACGCTTATGCCCTGCGAGGTTTTGCCCGATGAACATGCCTGAAAACGCGCCGTCGTCACTGGCCAGCCAACTGAAGCTGGACGCGCACTGGATGCCGTACACCGCCAACCGCAACTTTCAGCGCGACCCGCGTCTGATCGTCGGCGCTGAAGGCAGCTGGCTGTTCGACGACAAGGGCCGCAAGATCTACGACTCGCTGTCCGGTCTGTGGACCTGCGGCGCCGGGCACACCCGCAAGGAAATTCAGGAAGCCGTTTCGAAACAACTGGGCACCCTCGATTACTCGCCGGGTTTCCAGTACGGCCATCCGTTGTCGTTTCAACTGGCAGAGAAAATCACTGAGCTGACCCCGGGCAATCTGAACCACGTGTTCTTCACCGACTCTGGTTCCGAGTGCGCCGATACTGCGGTGAAAATGGTCCGTGCCTACTGGCGCCTGAAAGGCCAGGCGACCAAGACCAAAATGATTGGCCGCGCCCGTGGCTACCACGGTGTGAACATCGCCGGCACCAGCCTCGGCGGCGTCAACGGCAACCGCAAGCTGTTCGGTCAGGCGATGATGGATGTCGACCACCTGCCGCACACACTGCTGGCGAGCAACGCGTTTTCCCGTGGCATGCCGGAGCAGGGCGGTATTGCTTTGGCCGATGAACTGCTGAAGTTGATCGAACTGCACGACGCTTCCAACATCGCTGCGGTGTTCGTTGAGCCGATGGCCGGCTCTGCCGGGGTATTGGTTCCGCCGCAGGGTTACCTCAAGCGTCTGCGCGAGATCTGCGATCAGCACAACATCCTGCTGGTGTTTGACGAAGTGATCACCGGATTCGGTCGCACCGGTTCGATGTTCGGCGCCGAGAGCTTCGGCGTAACACCGGACCTGATGTGCATCGCCAAGCAAGTCACCAACGGCGCGATTCCGATGGGCGCGGTGATTGCCTGCTCCGAGATCTACCAGACCTTCATGAACCAGCCGACGCCGGAATATGCCGTGGAATTCCCCCACGGCTACACCTATTCGGCGCACCCGGTGGCCTGCGCCGCCGGTCTTGCGGCACTCGATCTGCTGCAAAAGGAAAACCTGGTGCAGAGCGTCGCCGAAGTCGCGCCGCATTTCGAGAACGCGTTGCACGGCCTGAAAGGCTCGAAGAACGTCATCGACATCCGTAACTACGGCCTGGCCGGCGCGATCCAGATTGCCGGGCGTGACGGCGACGCCATCGTGCGTCCGTTCGAAGCGGGCATGGCCCTGTGGAAAGCCGGGTTCTACGTGCGCTTCGGCGGCGACACCCTGCAGTTTGGCCCAACCTTCAACAGCAAGCCGCAAGACCTCGATCGTTTGTTCGACGCGGTCGGCGAAGTGCTGAACAAGCTCGACTGATTTTTCCCTCTATATATGTACAAAAGTGCGGGCGCCTCTCACGGCGCCTGCCGACCAGAATTCAGGAGTGTTCGATGAGCGTTATCCCGCATTTGATCAATGGCGAACTGGTGACCGAAACCGGTCGCGCGGTAGATGTGTTCAACCCGTCTACCGGCCAGGCAATTCACAAACTGCCACTGGCCAGCCAGGCCACCATTCAGAAGGCCATCGATGCCGCCAAGGCTGCGTTTCCGGCTTGGCGCAACACGCCCCCGGCCAAACGCGCCCAAGTGATGTTCCGCTTCAAGCAACTGCTGGAGCAGAACGAGGCGCGCATCTCGCAACTGATCAGCGAAGAGCACGGCAAGACTCTTGAAGACGCTGCCGGTGAATTGAAGCGCGGTATCGAGAACGTCGAGTTCGCCTGCGCCGCCCCGGAAATCCTCAAGGGCGAGTACAGCCGCAACGTCGGCCCGAACATCGATGCCTGGTCGGACTTCCAGCCGTTGGGGATTGTTGCCGGTATCACTCCGTTCAACTTCCCGGCCATGGTGCCGCTGTGGATGTACCCGCTGGCGATCGTCTGCGGCAACTGCTTCATCCTCAAGCCATCCGAGCGCGATCCAAGCTCGACCCTGCTGATCGCTCAACTGCTGCTGGAAGCGGGCTTGCCGAAAGGCGTGATGAGTGTGGTTCATGGTGACAAGACGGCGGTGGACGCGTTGATCGAAGCGCCGGAAGTCAAAGCGCTGAGCTTCGTCGGTTCGACGCCGATTGCCGAATACATCTACGCTGAAGGCACCAAGCGCGGCAAACGCGTTCAGGCACTGGGCGGCGCGAAGAACCACGCGGTGTTGATGCCGGATGCCGATCTGGACAATGCGGTCAGCGCTTTGATGGGGGCGGCATACGGTTCTTGCGGCGAGCGCTGCATGGCGATTTCGGTTGCCGTGTGTGTTGGCGATCAAGTTGCCGACGCGCTGGTGGCGAAACTGGTTCCGCAGATCAAGGCACTGAAAATCGGTGCCGGTACTTCTTGCGGCCTGGACATGGGGCCGTTGGTTACCGGTCAGGCGCGTGACAAGGTCAGCGGTTATGTAGACGACGGTGTGGCGGCGGGCGCGACCCTGGTGGTCGATGGTCGCGGTCTGAGCGTCGCCGGTCATGAAGACGGCTTCTTCCTCGGTGGCTGCCTGTTCGACAACGTCACCCCTGAGATGCGCATCTATAAAGAAGAGATCTTCGGGCCGGTGCTGTGCGTGGTGCGGGTGAACAGCCTGGAAGAGGCGATGCAACTGATCAATGATCACGAATACGGCAACGGCACCTGCATCTTCACCCGTGACGGCGAAGCGGCGCGGCTGTTCTGCGACGAGATCGAAGTCGGCATGGTCGGCGTCAACGTGCCGCTGCCGGTGCCAGTGGCTTATCACAGCTTCGGCGGCTGGAAGCGTTCGCTGTTTGGCGACCTGCACGCCTATGGTCCGGATGGCGTGCGCTTCTACACTCGTCGCAAGGCGATCACCCAGCGCTGGCCGCAGCGTGCAAGCCATGAAGCTTCGCAGTTCGCATTCCCTAGCTTATAAGTAGCTGGATGTGCAGAAGGCCGACCTTTCAGGTCGGCCTTCGCGTTTTCGGGGCTTTTTGCCCGATATGACAGAAATATGAAAATAGGTGTTGACGGCAGATTCCAGAGGTCTATAATTCGCCCCACTTCCGGCGCAGTCGAAA